>JANXZI010000227.1 GCA_025355595.1 Spartobacteria bacterium | reverse complement strand
CACGGCGGGTAGGATACCCGCCCTACCCGAGGCGGGGGCCATCGCGCGAGGAGCGAGGGTTTTCTCCCAATTCACGATGCTCACATGCACGGCGGCGTCGCCGCTCCAGACCTGCGTGGAGATCGCCTCGGTGATCACGCCGCCATTTCCCACGATGTAGTCGAGGCTCGCCTCGCGGCTTTCGTTTTGCCGGATCGTATTCGTGCCGACGAGGCCGGCGCGTCCTGCGCAGGGATTCTGCGCGGTGCAGGGCGGGAGCGCATCGTGCGCGAGCCGGAACCAATGTGTGCAGAAGTCCGCCATCTTCGGCACGCCGGGGAAGCGCGCGTAGATTTTGTTCGCGTAGTCGTAGCCGTGCTCCTTCGCCAGGTATCGCGAGCCGAGATACGGCGGGTTGCCGATGATGGCGTCGGCGGCGGGCCACGGGGTGAAGAGGGCGTCGGCGCAGACGATGTTGGCGTCGAGGTTTTCGAGCGGGAGCGCCTTTTCCTCGATGAAGAGGTCTTCGCTCTGGCCGAAGGCGCGGGCTTCGCGAATCTCCAGTTCCTTGGCGAGCATGAGGGTGACCTTGGCCAGCTCGGCGGCGAAGGGCAGCACGTCGAGCCCGTAAAACTGGCTGAGGGTGACGCCGCTGGTGAAGGCGCCGCCTTTGGCCCCAGCCCCGGCGCGGTGCAACCGGGCAAGGAGGTCGCGCTCGAGGCGCTTGCACTCGCGGTACGCGACGAAGAGGAAATTACCGGAGCCGCAGGCGGGGTCGAGGACGCGGAACTTGCGCAGGTCGTCGAGCGCGGCGCGCAGCCGGGCCTTGTCCTTGCCGCACGCCTCGATGCGCTCGCGCCACGGGCGGACGATGGTGGGGCCGACGACTTTCTGGATGTCGAACTCGCTGGTGAAATGCGCGCCAAAGGCGTGGCGCTCGTCGCGGGTGCCGGGCTTTTCGCCGGCGTCCATGCTCTGCTGGAAGAGGGTGCCGAAGATTTCTGGCTTCACGAGGGACCAGTCGTTGTGCTTCGCGGATTCGTGCAGGGCGTAGGCTTCTCCGTGCTTCAGCTCGACGGGATCGACCGTCTTGAAAAGGCCGCCATTGAAGTAGTCCACATCCACGAAGCGGCCACCGCGCGCCTTTTCCTTCGTCGCCATTTGCCGGAAGAGTCCGCCGAGAATGTCGTAGCTTTCGCCCGGCCGCTGGACGCAATCGGCGAGCAGCGCGGTGACGATATTCTCCGGCAGCAGCCCGATGTCTTCCGCAACGACGGCGACGAGAAGCTGGAGGATGAAACGCTGTGCTCTCGCACGGTCCTCGCCGCGGGCGGTGATCTTGCGAAAGACCTCGGCGAAAGTGTCGGCGGCCTTGCGGGTGACTTCGACTCGGTTATTCCCAAAGGAGGGCTCCTGCGCCGTCGGGAGGAGGAAGCCGAACGATGCGCGGCTGTCGGGAAGCTCGCGGAGGGTGATGCGATCGACGGGGTCGAAGAGTTGCAGGTTGAAGTCGTAGATCCAGAACTCGTCGAAGTTGCAGAGGATGACGTAGCGGGGGCGGTTCGGGACGATGAGCTGCCAGTATTCAAAGACCTGGTCGTAGTGCTGCTCCAGCTTCGCGCCGCGGGACTTCATCTCGATGAGCACGCGCTCCGGCCAGAGGAGGTCGGCGAACTTCTTGCCGCTGCCCTTCCTCGCCTCCTCGCCCTTGATCAGTTCGAGCTGAGCGCTGCCAGGCTTTTTCGCGACGCGGAACTCGAAGGTGGCACCGGCCTCGATGACTCCCGCATGGCCGAAGGCGCGGAACAGGCGCTCCAGGAATGCCTGCGCCTCGCTTTTCTCATCGCCATGCAGCGTGCGGGCGAATTTGGCGAAGTCGGCAAGCCTGTCTTTGATTCCCTCGGGGAGCACGCCGCGGACGATGGGTGGATGGCGCGCGGCGAGCAAGCCGGAACGCCTGACGCGGCGATGAAGGGCGTGCCCTCACACGACCGGATCGCGCGTGAGCACGCTGTTCACCGTGCGCTGGATGCCGAGCGGGTTGGCGTTCCGCAGCGCGTCGGGCAGCGAGCTTTCGGGGAAGCCTTGCAGGCACAGCGGGCGGGCCCAGCGTGCGATGGCAGCGGTGCCGACGCTCGTGTACCGCGCGTCCGTCGTGGCGGGATACGGGCCGCCGTGCTGCATCGCGGGGCAGACTTCGACGCCGGGGGAGAAGCCGTTCACCAGCACGCGGCCGGCCTTGCGTTCGAGGATGCGGATGAGGTCCGCAAAGTCGGCGAGGTCCGTGCCATCAGCGTGCAGCGTGGCGGTGAGCTGGCCGGGCAGCGAGCGGGCGGCGGCTTCGAGTTCCGTGACCGTCTGCGCGGAGACGAGCAAGGTGTACGGGCCGAAGACTTCCTCGCGCAGTTCGCGGTGCAGGAGAAATGTGTCCGCGTCCGTGGCGAAGGCGACGGGCTCGGCTTGGGTCTTTGCGGGATCGGCGTCGGTATCGGATTCGGCGAGCACGACCACGCCGGGGATTTTTTTCACGCGGTCTAGGCCCGCGTGGAAGGCGTCGCAGATGCCGCGGTGCAGCATCGTGCCGGGCGCAGCGGCTTGCACCTGCGTGCGGAACTGCTCGATGAACGAGTCGAATTCCGCGCCGCCGAGCGCGAGCACGATGCCGGGCTTCGTGCAGAATTGCCCGACGCCGATCGTGAACGCGGCCTTGAGTCCCTGAGCGAGGGCGCCGGCGCGATTTTTCAGCGCGCCGGGGAGGATGAAGAGCGGGTTCGTGCTGCCCATTTCCGCGAAGACTGGGATCGGCTCGGGCCTCGCGGCGGCGGTGTCGAAGAGCGCGCGGCCGGCGCGTTCCGAGCCGGTGAAGCCGAGTGCGCGCGTGAGCGGGTGGCGCACGAGTTCCTGGGCGACCTCCGCGCCGGTGCCGTGCAGCAGCGAGAATGTGCCGTCCGGGACGTGGTGATTTTTCATCGCGCGATAGATGGCGTGCGCGACGATCTCCGAGGTGCCGGGGTGCGCGGGATGTGCCTTCACCACGACGGGGCAACCGGCGGCCAGCGCGGAGGCGGTGTCCCCGCCGGCGGTGGAAAATGCGAGGGGAAAGTTGCTCGCGCCGAGCACGACGACGGGGCCGAGGGGCACGAGATGGCGGCGGATGTCGGGGCGTGGCATCGGCTGGCGATCGGGCAGCGCGGTGTCAATGCGCGCATCCACCCACGAGCCTTCGCGGATGAGCGCGGCAAAGGTCTTGAACTGCCCACAGGTGCGCCCGCGCTCCATCATGAAGCGCTCGATCGGCAGGCCGGATTCGGCGCTCGCGCGCTGGAGGAGATCGTCGCCCGCGGCCATGATTTCGGCCGCGATCGCGTCGAGGAAATCCGCGCGCGCCGCTGCGGGCATCTGGCGGTAAATCTCGAATGCCTCGTCGGCCTGATGCATCGCGAGGTCCACATCTGCGGCGGTCGCCTCGTGAAAGTCCGGTTCCAGCCGCGCGCTGTTTTGCGGCGAGACTGCGTGAAAGGTTTTCGCGCTGGCGTGCGCGATTTTTCCAGCGATGAGGGAGCGTCCGTCGAGATTCATCCGCGCCGAATAAGCGCAAAACGGAAAATACAAAATACAAAATGCAAGATCGCCGGTCGCGCCTTGCAGTGTGAGAGCGTTACAAAATGCGCGGCACGGGGATGGAGCGGATTTTTTTCAACCACGGATTTCACGGATGGGCACGGATGAAGAAGTCGGATTTTAGAGAGTGAGATTCTTTCATCCGTGTCCATCTGTGAAATCCGTGGTTCCGATCCCCCGGAACCTCCTGATTCTTTCGCGGAGACTTCAGTTTGTATTTTGCAATTTGCGCTTTGCCTTTTATTTCCCGCGCCCGGCGACCCAGCGCACGGCGTTTTCGACGAACGATTCCATGCCCGCCGTCTGCTCGGGATGCGGGCTCGATGAAATGACGCGGCCTTTTCCAAATACGCCGCGCACGATCGCGGGCGAGTCGGTCATTGCGCCTTTCGGCGAGTCGTGCTCGGCGAGTTCCGTCCGGAAAAATGCGAGCGGCTCGAACGGCGCGATGCCGTTGCGTTTGTCTGCGGTGATGATCGGGCCGTTGGCGTAGCGGATCGTGTGCTTCCGCTCCGCGATGCCGGTCGCAGCTTGCGATTGCGGCATGAATTCAATCTCCACGTCGCCTTTCCCGCGCAGCCATTTCGACGAGACGGTCTTCGCATTCAGCACGCCGACGCCCCACGAAAATCCCGTGCACGCGAGATACGCGCCGGCGCAGATGCCGAGATAGCCGCCGCCGTCGCGCACGAAGCGCCGCACGTCCTCGCGGCCCGCGTCGCCGAGCGCGGCGGCTTCCTTGCTCCCGCTGCCGCCGCTGAAAATCACGACGTCAAAATTTTTCAGCACGCCCTCGGCGATCTCCTTGCCAGTGACTTTTGTCAGCCGGATGTCCGCGGCTCTTCCGAGCTGTTCGGTGATGCGCGGGATGCCCTGGCCGAATGCGCCGTCGTCATTGAACAGCGCGACGCGGATCGGATTTGCGTCCGCAGAGTGGAGCGCAGGAGCGCAGAAGAGCAGGAAGAGTCCGGCGAAGAGAAAATGGCGGCGGTTCATTTTATTTCAGTGGGTCTGGGGCAGAAATGATGTCCACAGAATAGACTGAAGACACGGAAAACAACGCGGCATGTCCGTGGCCTTCCGTGCCTTTCGTGGAGAGCTGCGCTGGCTCCACGACCGGCGCGACGTCACCGAAGCGCGCCCCCCTCGCCGCGTGGATCGAACGCTGGGCCGCCCAACATCCCAAGCTCACCACCTGGGTCGAAGAGCAAATTAAGGAAACCTTCACCTTCGACCGCCTCCCGCACGCCCATCACAAACACCTTCAAAAGCACCAGCCTGCTCGAACGCTTCCATCAGGGGGAGGTCTGCTCAGTATCGTCGAGATCGGTGGTGCACCACCCTCCTTCCGCAGCATGTCTATATTCCGAAAGGCTTCTTCAAACATGGGCGAAGATGTCGGGATTCGGTGGTGGGAGTCTGCACAACGTGATCGGAACGAAGCGCCAGAGAAACTGCGGGGACGCCCGCACCGCCGCGGCCCGGACAGCGCACTTTTGGCGTCGCCATTCCCTCTTCGCCTGCGGATCAGAAACAGAAAAGTACCGACGGAGGGGATCGAACCCACACATCCTTGCGGATACCAGATTTTGAGTCTAGCGCGTCTGCCAATTCCGCCACGTCGGCTTCTCTGTTGAACGAGAATTTCCTTCCTCTTGTGCTACATTTTGTGCTACTGCTACGGCATGAAACGCACCGTAACGCAGAGAGCAGAAGGAAAAGGAGTCGTTCACACGCCGAGCTTCCAAGCTGTCTTCGACAGCCGCAAGCGAAAAGTGCCGGGCTTGTGGCTGCGCGGCTCGCGCTACTACGCGCAGCTTCGCGTTGACCTTGGCAACGGGCGCACCGCCCCGCGTCGCATCGCGCTCGACGCCGACAACCTCGACACAGCCAAGGCGGAACTTGAACGCACCCGCACCGCGCGCAATGACGACAAGCTGCCATCGCGCGGACACCGCCCGAAATTTGACGACTTCGCCCGCGAGTATTTCGCCAGCGCGACGTTCGCGCAGAAAAAAAAGAGCACGCAGTTGATCGAACGGCAGGCGCTCAACCGTTGGATTTCCCATCTCGGCGGCATCCGGCTCGACAAGATCACCGCGCCGATGATTCACAGCTACCGCGAGCAGCGGCTTGCCCTTGG
>JANXZI010000221.1 GCA_025355595.1 Spartobacteria bacterium | reverse complement strand
ACCAAGACCACCGCCAACCTCAAGCTCCGCAACGGCCAACGGTGCCTTCTCGCCGTCCACAAGTTGACCCAACCTGAGAACCAAATCGAGTTCTACATTATTCAAGCGTTTGCAACGCCAACTAAATGAGACCGGAAACGCGTAACCAAACGCTGCAGCGCCTCCGGCGGTCACGCTGGCTGCTTCCGGCCTCCGCCTTGCCCCCACCATGCAGCCAGCGCGCCAGCCTCCGCAGTCGCTGAGCTTGGGGTCGTTAGGCGTTGCTCGCTGCTCTTCCAATGAACGAACATCCAGAACAATCGGACGAACGTCATCCAACACCCACAGAACCAATGAATGAACGTCGCCCGACGCCGATTGAGAAGCTCACTATCTCCGGACGTTTGCTCCTCGTTGTCACCGTTCTTCTGTTCGGTTCCGCCTTCTACTTCTCGTTCCTTTACGTTGCCGACCACTTTCCTCCGGGGAGCTACCCACTCATTGTCATCCTCATGCCGACTTGCTTGGCGTGCTTCTTTTTCTTTCTCACCGCCGCATGGCTACTCGAACGATGCGGAATCCAAATCTACGCGGACAAAACTCCCAAATGACCGCGTCGAACAGCAGCGACTCGTCGGCTTCGTCGGCCGACGTACGCTAAAGACTGCGCGTGACCGACCGGATAGGCATGTTTAGAAGCACCGGTGCGCTGCCTCGCAGGACACCCCTCCGGTCGCGGCTCATCCAGCCATGCGAAAACTGATCCTCAGCAACCGGCAGTCGCCGGGCGACATTGTGATGCTCACGGCGGCGGTGCGCGATTTGCACCGGAGCCATCCGGGGAAATTTGCGACGGATGTGCGGACTTCGGGCGGCGCCCTGTGGGAGAATAATCCGCACCTCACGCCGCTGCGGGACGATGACGCGGAGGCGGAGCGCATCGAGTGCCGGTATCCGCTCATCCATCGGAGCAATACGGGGCCCTGGCATTTCATCCACGGCTTCACGCAGCATCTCGCGGAGCAGCTTGGGGTGGAGATTGCGCCGACGGATTTCAAGGGCGACATCCATCTCGCGGCGCAGGAGAGGCGGTGGGTGTCGCAGGTGCAGGAGATCACGCGCGAGCCGGTGCCCTTCTGGATCGTGAATGCGGGCGGGAAGTTTGATTTCACGGCGAAGTGGTGGGAGCACGCGCGCTATCAGGCGGTGGTGGATCATTTCCGCGGGCGTGTCCTCTTCGTGCAGGTGGGGGAAAAGGGGCACCGGCATGAGGCGTTGCGCGGGGTGCTCGATCTGCGGGGCAGGACGGATCTGCGGCAGCTCGTGCGGCTGGTGCATCACGCGCAGGGTGTGCTTTGCCCGGTGACGCTGCTCATGCATCTCGCGGCGGCGGTGCCCGTCCGCAGCGGGATGCCGCGGAACCGCCCTTGCGTGGTCGTCGCCGGCGGGCGCGAGCCCGCGCAGTGGGAGGCGTATCCGCACCACCAGTTCATTCATACGAATGGTGCGTTGCGCTGCTGCGACAATGGTGGCTGCTGGAAGTCGCGCACGGTGCCGTTCGGCGACGGAGACAAAAAGGACGAGCCCGCGGCTCTTTGCACGAATGTGGTCCATTTGCGCGACCGCGCGCTGGGCTATGTGCGCGGCGTGAAGGATCCCGTCCCCGCGCACGCTGCGGCGGAGGCACCGGGACGGCGCGCGGAGGATTTCCTGCCGCGCTGCCTGGATTTGATCACCGCAGAGGAGGTGATCCGGCGCATCGGCATGTACTTCGAGGGCGGCGCAGTGCGGCACCTGACCGCGCAGGAATGGCGGACGTGCGGGGAGAGGATCGCGGGGCTGGCGGATGAAAAAAACTGCTGCGGTTGAAACCACGAATGAACACGAAGGGGCACGAATAGGGGAGTGGTGCGGGGTCAGGTCGGTTCCGAGCCTTCAGGCAAAGGGGGAACGTGCAGAAGCGCATTCATTTTTGCAGACCCAGACATTCGTGGTCCTTCGTGTCCCTTCGTGGTTTGCCATCTGCGGAATGCAGGATGGAAAATCTCGCGTCACTTTCGGCGCTCGCCCACGACCTTCTTGGCAAACGGCACGACGACCGCGTTCATGAATTGCACGCCGACCTCCGGCTTGTAGTGCAGCGGATCGCGCAGGTAGAAATTCGACGCCGAGCCGTAGGGGCTGTCGGTGAGGTTCACCACATTCGGGAAAATCGAGGTGATCTCGGCGAGCCACCCCTCGTAGATCTCGCGCTTGCCCGCCTCGGCGACGTGGCGGAAGACGCCCTCGTGAATCGGCGGCATCACGACCACGCAGGGGATGTTCCGTGCGCGCAGCGTGTCCGCGATTTTCCGGTAAAATGAGAGCGTGCGTTGCGGTATCAGGATCTTCTGCACCGTGTGCTTTTTCATGTCGCCGAGATACCTTTGCCCGGCGGTCGGGTCGTCCTTTTTTCCGGCCTTCCCCCACTCCGGCGCGGCGAGCGAGCCATCGGGCAGATAGCGGCTCGGGTGGCCGCCCCAGTGGGAGAACATCGTCTTCAGCGCGTATTCCGCAGTCTGGAGATTCACGAGGTGCTCGCTCACCGAGGCGAAGTCTCCGGGGCGGAAGATGTCCCCCTTCAGTTCGGGAGGATCCTGCGTGCCCATATCAATGCCGAGCACGACGAGCTCCTGC
>JANXZI010000220.1 GCA_025355595.1 Spartobacteria bacterium | reverse complement strand
TCGTGCGCTGGCCCGGCGTGACGAAGCCCGGCAGCACCACGCGCGACATCGTGTCAAACCTCGACTTCGCCGAGACCTTCCTCGACGCGGCGGGTGCGCCGGTCCCGAAGGAAATGCAGGGCCGTTCCCTGCGTGGCGTCCTCGCCGGACAGCCGCCCGCCGACTGGCGCACGAGCTTTTACTACCACTACTACGAATACCCGCAGCCCCACCATGTCCGCCCCCACTACGGCGTGATCACCAACCGCTACAAGCTCGTGCAATTCTACGGGACCGGCGAGGACTACACGGAGCTCTTCGACCTGCAGAAGGACCCACAGGAAATGAAGAGCGTCTTCGGCCAGTCCGACTACGCGGCGACGCAGAAGGAACTGCAAAGCGAACTCACGCGGCTGCGCAAGGAACTCGAGGTGCCGGAGAAAGACGCGCCGGAGACATTCGGAAACAAGCCGCCCGGAGCGGGCGGGAAGAAGGCGGGAAACTGACACGCGCCTCAGCCAGCCGTGACGACACCCTCCGACCCCGCATGGCTCGACCGGCAATTCAGCGCGGTGCGGAGGTACGCAGCGGAGCATCCGGGCGGTTTCGTCTGCACCCTCGACATGCGGCCTTCCCGTGCGGAGGGGCGGCGATTTTCAACCGTGCCGTGGCTCGTGTGGGCCGTACTCCCAGCACTCGCGGTGCTGGCGATTTGCGAGAGGATTTTCTCGCAGTCTGAGTCCGCCGCGCATCGCGGTGGCGGCGCGGCGCAGCTCGCCGAACCCGCTTCCATCTCCGAACTTCAAACACCCCCCCAGCAATGAACATGAAGCCGCTCCTCCGTTTTTTCACTCTCGCAATCCTCACCCTCCGCGCAGGCGCGGAGCCGATTGATGACTTCCTTTTTCCGCCGGATCTGATCGTGCGCGCGAAGGAGGAAGTGAAACTCAGCGACGAGCAATTGAAGGCGTTCCGCGACGCGACGGAAAAAATGGAGGCACGTTTCCGCGAGCTTCAGGAGCGCCTGAAAACGGAGAACGAGGCCTTCATCGCGCTCGTGAAACCCGGCCACGTGGATGCGACCGCAGCACTCGCGCAGCTCGACAAATTCCTCGACGCCGAGCGCGAGATGAAACGCGCGCAAATCGGATTCTTGCTCACGGTGAAAAACGTGCTCACGCCCGAGCAGCAGGCGAAGCTCACGGCTTTCCGCCACGCGCGCGGTCTTGATCGCGCCGCGATGGAGGAATTCCAAAAGCGGATCGTCACGAAGGCTGAACGCGTGCGAGCCGGCGTGGAGAAGCTCGCCTCCAGCGGCGGGGACACTGGACCGATCGCGGCCATCATGGAGGAGGTCCGCACCTCCATGGAACAGGGCAAGCCGAAGGACGCCGAGGCCGCCATTGACCGCGCGCTGAAGGAACTGGAAGGCAAGTAGCGCTGCGCATCGGCTTCCGGGAAACCCCTGGGTGAGCATCGCCGTTATCGCCCGCATCGCACCACGAGTGGTCTGGGTTGTTTGCACGCGGCAGGGAGCTTGCCCGATCGCTGCCGATATCTAGAAGCTGGTCATCGTCGGGGCGGCAGCCGCAGTGGCGGAATGTGAAGTCAGCCTTGCCGCCAAATGCATTTTTGCGCTGTTGAAACCCCCTCCTGCCTATTCGCACCCGATGTCCATACAAAGACAGAAACTAACGATGTTGAAGAATCATATCCAATGCGTGTGCGCTCTGGTGGCGATGGCCGCCGGTGCGGTCCTGATGGCCGGTGCTGCCGCCGCTTCGGAGCCCCAGCCATTTCTGCTCAAGTCCGAAGGCCAGCAGTTCAGCATTTCTCCCGGGCCGGCATCAATGGCAAGACGGCGGGCAAAGTAGCCGGGGCTTTCATTCATACCACTTGGGAGGTTCGGATTTGTGCGGGATGTGAGGCCGGGCAGATGTTCGCCGGAGTTCCGGAGCGGGCGTTGGCATCCCGGCGACATTCGCTTGCCGCACGGGCTCCAAATGCCCTCATTCTCCGAGCATGAAAATCACCATTCGCAAATCCGCCGACCGCGGGCTCGCCGAGCACGGCTGGCTTCGTTCGCAGCATACGTTCAGCTTTGCGGAGTATCACGATTCAGCGCACATGGGCTTCCGATCGCTGCGGGTGATCAATGAGGATCACGTGGCACCCAGCGGCGGCTTCCCCACGCATCCGCACCGGGACATGGAGATTTTCAGCTACGTGGTCGCGGGTTCGATGCAGCACCGCGACAGCATGGGCCATGACCGCGTGCTGCTGCCGGGGCAGATCCAACTGATGAGCGCGGGCACCGGCGTGACGCACAGCGAATTCAATCCCTCGGCGAAGGAGCCGCTGCACCTGCTGCAAATCTGGATCACGCCCCGCGAGCGAAGGCTGACGCCGGGCTACACGGAGTGGCATCCCGACGCGACGCGCGCTGGCGATGCGAAGGTGCTCGTCGTCTCACCCGACGGACGCGACGGCTCGGCGACGATCCATCAGAGTGCCGATGTGTTCCGCGTGCGGCTGCGCGCCGGGCACGCCGTGTCGCATGAGGTGCGGGCGAGCCGTGGCGTGTGGCTCCAGATCATCGGGGGCAGTGCGAGCGTGAATGGCCAGCCGCTGGTCGCCGGCGACGCGGCGAGCACGGAGGAGAGCGGTGCGATGATCGTCACGGCAGACGCCGACACCGAGGCGCTTCTGTTCGATCTCGCGTGAAAATTTTCCCCCGCGGCTACCGGATGATATCGCTGATCATCCGGTGCGGCGCGCCGTATTTCTGACCGTAGTCGAGCCAGTGGACGTCCGACGCGTCGTAGGTGATGGTGACGACACGCCAGCGGTTGCCTTCCCTTTTCAGCAGCGCAGTGACGCCACCGTAGAGCATCCCGGCCTCGATCTCGGACTTCGTCTCGCGCGGATTATCGCGGAAGGCCTTCGACTTGCGGAAATCCACGGGGTTGCCATTCGGCTGGATGGCGGTGCCGAGGAAGAACGCCCAGTTGTCATCCACCCGCAGCGCGCTGACTTTGAACACGACGGCCTGCCCGAGGTGCTCCTCGGCGGGAATGCGGACCGTGTCCATGAGCTGCTTGCGCAGCACGGAGCCGATGGGCGGGGTGAAATACGGTGCCCTGTCCGCCGCCGTCGCGGTGAAGGTGACGCCGACGAGGAACACGAGGAGAAGAATCGCACGCATCTCGATCCGATAGCCACGCGAGGATCGGAACGCAATGTCCGATCAGCGCGGCGGCGTGCAGTCGCGGAGGCCGCCAGCCCACGCAGGGTGCGCGCTATTTTTTCTTCGGCTGCTTTTCCGGACGCGGCCTGCCGACCCAGTCGCCGGTGACCGTGACGGGCGTGCCTGGCTCGATCCATTCGTAGAAGCGCTTCGCCGGATTGTCGCCGCCGGTCGGCATGCGGATGCAGCCGTGAGAGGCTGGATAGTCCGGCACGTAGGAGAAGCCGTGGATGAAAAAATGCCCGTGCACCTGCACGCTCCACGGCATCGGCGCGTTGTTGAAGAGGCGCGAGTAGTGCATGCGCTCCTTGTCGCCTGCGGTGAACTCACCTTTTGGCGTCCCCCATCCCGTGCGCCCGGTGCTCACGCGGCTCTCGAGCACGAGCCGCTCGCCCTCGTAGGCGAAGAGCTTCTGGATGGTCTTGTCCACGACGACGCGCTTATCGCTCGCAGGCGGTGCGGGCGGAGCCACGGCTTCCGGCGCGATGGGCGGCGTGGCCGGTGTTGTGGGCGAAGGCACAGCCTCGGGAGCGATCGGTGGCGTGACCCGCGGCGCGGGCGGCACCGGCCGTGCAGGCGTGGCTTCTGTCTGGGCAAATCCGCGCGACACCGGCAGCCAGAGCGCAATGACACACGTCGCCAGCCAGCGTCCGAAGACTGCGGGCAAAAGTTGGCCGTCAGTTTCCATCGTGAGCAGTCTTCGGAACCATCCGCATACATATTCCTGCCGCAAGTCCGCGCCCGATGGCAATATTGATCACAGGATTTGCGCACTAAAATATTTTGCCAGCCTGATGAGCAAAATCTCGAAGCGTGAAGCGAGACGTGTGCGGCGGATCCAATATCTATCACCTAATCCTGAACGCCTAATGAAGAACAATCCGATGCGGGGAGTTCTGCCCTGAAATGTGAAGCGTTAGACGTTCGATTGTCAGGCGTTGAGCCCCGCGCAGCGGCCTTTCGCTGACGATGTCTGCGCCGCAGTTTTTTATGCGTCAGCCCTGCACGACTGAGCCGGAACGATGCGCGCGTTCACCATCCCGGCGGGAGATCCGTCAGCGTGCCTTTCA
>JANXZI010000526.1 GCA_025355595.1 Spartobacteria bacterium | reverse complement strand
CCTCGCGGAGCGGATTGGTTGGGTTCTGTTCGTTGCTCACGGAAAAAAAGTGCCTTGCGTCGGACAATGCGGACGCGTGCGGTGCGGTTCAATCGGAAACGTGGCGAGGTGCGAGGAAAACAGTCTGGAGGCCTGTGTTCTTGTGCGTCGCGCTTTCCATCCGCATCGTTCCGGCTAAAGTGCGCGCGATGTTTCGCATTTTCGTTTTCCTTTATTCAATCACCGCGCTGCCGCTGCACGCGGTGGATCTTGGCATTGATGTCCTCAAGTCGCAGGGCTTCGCGTCGCTCGCGGGGAAGCGCGTCGGGCTCGTGACGAATCAGACCGGCGTGGACTCCGCGGGCACGAAGACGCGCGTCATTTTGCACAAGGCGCGCGGCGTGCAGCTCGTCGCGCTGTTCTCGCCGGAGCACGGCATTGATGGCACCGTCACCGCCGGAAAATACGTCGCGTCGCGCAAGGATGCGGCGACGGGCCTCACGGTGCATTCACTTTACGGCCCGACGCGCAAGCCGACGGCGGAGATGCTGCGCGGCCTCGATGTGCTCGTGTATGACATGCAGGACATCGGCGTGCGCAGCTACACGTACGTCTCCACGATGGCAAAGTGCATGGAGGCGTGCGGCGAACAGCGCATCGCGTTCGTCGTGCTCGATCGTCCAAACCCGCTCGGCGGCGTGCGTGTCGAGGGGCCCGGCATCGAGGAAAAATGGAAGAGCTTCGTGGGGCAGTTCCCCGTGCCGTATCTGCACGGCATGACCGTCGGTGAGCTTGCAAAAATGGCGAACGCGAATGGCTGGATGGGGAGCAAATGCCAGCTCACCGTCGTGCCGATGCAGGGATGGAGCCGCGACATGACTTGGGCGCGCACGGGCCTGCGCTGGGTGCAGACTTCGCCGAACATCCCCCGCGCGACCTCGGTGGCGTACTATGCGGCGACGAGCATCTTCGGATCGCTCGAAGGCGCGGCGCTTGATGTGGGCATCGGCACCGATGCGCCATTCCAGTGCGCCGGAAAATGCGGGCTCGATCCCGCGGCATTCGTGAGTGAACTGCACACGAACGGGCTGCGCAGCGCGGAGCCGTATTCGCGGAAGGAATTCGGCGGCGCACGCCTGATCCTCAGCGCAGACAGCGCGGTGAATCTCGCCGCGGTGAACATCCAGCTCCTCTGCGCCGCGCAAAAATATTCGCGCGGCAGCATCTTCGCGCGCTATCGCGATGCGGACAACCTCCTGTGGAAAATCTACGGCAGCACGACCCTCCAGCCGCTGATCGAGAAGGGCGCGAGCGCGGCGTCGATCATCGCGAGCTGGCAGCCGGCCGTCGAGCGGTTCCGCTCCGCGCGGCAAGCGTATCTGATGTACTAAATTCAATGTTGCACTTCAAACCGGGAGTAAGAATCGGAGCACCAACGTTGCGGTCACATGCCAGCCCAGGGCAACGCCCTGGGTTTCGCATACCCACCGATCAAAGCCCTGAAGGGGCGCGACGATGGAGCCGCCCTTTCAGGGCTTCGTTTTTTTTGGAACGCATCACCCAGGGCGTTGCCCTGGGCTGGCATGTGGCCGGGCCTTCGGCCTTTGATGCAGCGCGATTTGGAACACTTATGGCAGGCTCAGACTGCGAAGCGTGATGCGCACGGCACTTTACGGCGGCAGTTTTGATCCGATCCACCACGGGCATCTCATCCTCGCGCGCGAGGCGATGGAGCAGCTCTCGCTGGATCGCGTGATCTTCATTCCCGCCACACAGTCTCCGCACAAGCTCACGCGCGTTCCCGCCCCCCCGGCGGTGCGGCTCGCGATGGTGCGCGCAGCGATCGCAGGTGAAGCGCGCTTCGAGTGCGACGCGTCGGAGACCGAGCGCGAGGGGCCGAGCTTTACGGCGGACACCGTCGAGGCGTGGCGCGCGAAATTTCCAGGCGACGAATTTTTCTGCCTCATCGGCGAGGACAATGTGCGCGAGCTCCCGACGTGGCGTCGCTACGACGAATTGCGCGGCATGGTGCAGTTCGTTGTCTTCGGTCGCGATGCGTATCCCTCGCACGGAGCCGATGAGGTCTTCGTGACCATCGACCCCGGCGTGCCCGCGCCGCTCCGCGAAATGCCCGTCATCCAGCGCCGCGTGGACATTTCCGCGACCGAGGTGCGCAAGCGCGTTGCACAGCGGCGCAGCATCCGCTATCTCGTGCCGGAAGCGGTGCGCGAAATCATCGAGACGCACCGCCTTTACCAAGGAGAATCCCATTAAATCAGACAAACTCGCCAAACTCTGCGCCAGCATCGCAGCCGACAAGAAAGCCGAAGACATCGTCGTGCTCGACCTGCGCAAGCTCTCATCATTCACGGATTTTTTCGTCATCTGCACCGGAGCCTCCGAGCCGCAACTCAAGGCCATCGCCGGCGAAATCGAGGACCGGCTGAAGAAGGAGCACAAGCAGCGTCCCATCGGCACGGACGGCTATCCGCTCAGCCAGTGGATCATCGCGGATTACGGCGATGTGGTCGTGCATATTTTCCATCCTGAAAAGCGCGCGCTGTACCGGCTGGAGGACATGTGGAATGATGCGCCGCGGCTGAAATTCTGACGCGCCGCGGCTGGCACCATGAACTACATCGTCGAGGTGCAAATCGAGTGTCCCTTCTGCGGCGAAGTCTTCGCCAGCACGCTCGACACTTCGCAGGGCAGCGGCTCGACCATCGAGGATTGCACCGTCTGCTGCCGCCCCATCGCCGTGGAATACGAGTGCGAACCGGGCGAGGTGTTTTCCATCCAGTCGTCGCGGGCGTAAGCTTGCGTTCGCTTTTGGCGGACAGAGCCACGGGCACAAATGCGGGTCGCCGGGCAGCCGCCCTATTTTCCTGCTGGACGAGTCCGGGATCTGGCCGGTGCTCAGGTGCAGCGCGACGCTGCAGATTTCATGGATCGTGGCGGCGTGGATTTCCGTCGTGCGTCCGGCGCGAGAGTGCGCCTGCGGCACGGTGATGCGCGCACACCGTCGTCGAATCCTGAAACGTCACCCGCGCTCTGAGCGAGGGACTTACTCGTAGGTGAGCTGCGCGGTCGCCGTACAGTCTGCATCCGCGCTCACGCGAAGCCAGCGGGCGGCGATGGCCGCGGGGAATTCATAGTTCGTCGCGCTGCCGGGCGGTACTTCGAACAACTTGTGCGTGATCCACAGGCCGGTGCCATCGAGATCGAGTTCGACGCGAATTTTCACAGCGCGCGCTGCCTCGTGGCTGAGCTTCAGCGCGCGTTTGTCGTAGGCCCACATCAGGAACGGATCGCTTTTCTCACCCGAGCGCACTTTCGTCGCGGCCCACGGGCCACCGTGGCCGCGCGGCTTGCCGAGTTTCCAGAGGTCGTCAATCGCCCCGGCCCACAGCGCGGCCTTGCCGTCGTCGCTGCGGATGATGTGTTCGCCCGCCGCGTCGGGCTTCAGGCCCGTGAGGATGAGCAGGCCGCGGTAGCTGCAGTAGTCCATGATGCGCAGCGCGTGCGTGGCGACGGGGCGGATTTTTGCAAAGCCGTCCGCGTTCTCCGCGGGCAGATCGTAGATCGTGCCGTAGGCGCTGAAGACGTCGCGCTCCGTCGCCACTTCGCGGCAGATGCGCAACAGGCCGGCGTCGGTCGGCGCGTCGAAACTTTTCGTCGTGAATGGCAGTCGCCAGCGGCGTCCGCGATCGTCGGTCACCAGCACGCTGGCGTCGTCTTTCGTGATTACATTGCGCGGGATCGCCACCTTCGTTTTCACATAGTCATGCGCCTTCGCATCCTCGACGCGTTGCAATTTCAGATCGCCGTCCAGCTCGTAGTAGCCGATGTCCGTTGCCTCGCTGCCGCGCAAATTCATCGCGGCAAAGGCGAGCGTGCGCTTGTTCTCGCCGCGCGCGCGGACGATGCCGCCGATGCTCGCGCCATCGTCGGCGATACCCGAGAGGCTGTTGAAAATCGCATCCGGCTGCCCGCTGCGCGTGTCGGCATTCGCGTAGGAAAATTGCGCGCTCACTTTTTCTCCCGCGCTCGTGGCGCGCAGCGTGATCCACTCGCCCGACTCGGTGAAGGTCACCGCCTCCGCAGCGCCCGGCTCGACGGTGATCGCGGAGCCGCGTGGTTCGCCGTCAATTTCCAGCACGACTGAAAACGGGGTCGTGCCTTCGTTCACGATGTGCAGCGAGCGATGCGGCCAGCCGGCGAAAAGGAACGGGTCCGACACGTCGCCCGCCTTCACCGATTCGCGCAGCCACACGGCGCCGCCAGCGTGTGCGGGGCCGAGCTTGTCGAGCGTCGTGGGCTCGATGAACCACAGATTTGACTGCGACTGGCCCGGCCCCTCGATGCCGCCCTTCACCTTGCGCTTGTTCAGGAATTCCGATTTCGCCGAGTCGTCGCAGCCGAGCACCACGCGATCGTTCCAGCGGCAGAAGTCCCCGATCACTTTCAGATACGCGCTGCGCGGACGGATGCCGCCCGTGTTTGCCCCAGAGAATGTCTTCGGAAAATGCCAGAACGCACCGTGCATCGTCATGAGCAGATCGCTCTCGCCGATCTCCCGGATGCGCGGCCACTCGGTGTTCCAGCCGTGCGCGCCGTCGTAGCTGTGGCTGATTTTCGGGAGCCGGAACGACTGCCACTTGCCGCCGTCGAGCAGCATGAGGATGAGCGACTTTGCATCCCAGCCGATGCTCCACAGCGGGTCGGTCGCGGGATGTCCGTTGCCGAAAATTCCGCCCGGCCCGGTCACGTCGGTGAACTGGTTCCGTCGCACGACCGTCCACGCGTCGGCCTTCCCGTCCCACTCCGCGAGCACGCCGCTCGGTGTCGTCGGGTCTTTCAACGCCGCCGCGGCGTGGTCGCCGTTGTTCGCATACACGAGGCGCCCCTGTCCGGAGTAAAGCCCCTTGCCGTGGTAGCCCGGCAGATCGGCTTTGCGTCCATCCTTCTGCTGTTCGTCGGTCCACAACTTCGTCACCGCGAGCGAATGCACGTCCAGTTCGTAGATACCTTCCTCCATCGTCGCGCTGTAAATCTTGTTCGCTGGATCGGTGAGATGCCGCGCGTTGCCCGTGGGCCGGCCAAACATCTGCGCATACGGAATCGCGCGCACGCCGCCCTTTGCATCAATCGCGTATGGCCCGATGAAAAGTTGCTGCGACTCGCGATGGATCATCCGGTTTGCCGGCGTGCCGCCGATGCTCTCGGGCCGCACGATCTGCCGCAGGTCCGGCGTGATTTCATAGAGCTTGTCCGACGATCCCGTCGGCTTGTGCGGCGCGTAGCTGATCACCCACAGCCGGTCCGCCCACGGCACGACCGCGCCGGTCCCGCATTCGCCCTCGTCGTTGAAAGTCGCGAGCGAAGGGTAGATGCCGCTGGTGTTTTTCGGTGCACGGGGGTCTGCTGCGGAGGCAGAAATTCCAGCGAGGATTGCGGTGGCTGCGAGGAGGCCGTGACGGAAAATCATTCGCGCAGCGTACAAGCCACGCGCGATACCCGCCAAGGATCAATGCGCTCGGTGAAACGTGACCATGAATCCGCGCGACGTGCTGAGGGCGGTCATATTTCCGACCGGCGTGCCGCTGCGATTTGCATCACGCGCTCTGCGCCGCGAGCACGGCGCGCAGTTCGAGCTGCACGCTCACGTTGCCGTTCCATTCGTTGCGCGAGACGGTGTAGGCGATGTCCCAGGGGAGCGCCGGCAGGATTTCCTCCGCCGCATTCCACCACACGGCGCGGCACTGTGCGCGGCCGTGGCGAAAGGTGAACGACCAGTGCTTGTCCTTCATCAGGCGCGGCTCGCCGGCGAGCGTGACGCCGCGTGTGAGGAAGACCGGCTGGTGATTGGCCGTGCCGAACGGCTGGAGCGCGTCGTGATCGTCGAGCAGCGCGAGATTCAGATCCGCGAGGCGCACCTCGGCGTCGAGGCGGAGCGTGCGCTGCAATTGTTCCGCCGTGAGCATGTCGCGCGCGGCCTCGGCGAAGGCCTCGCGGAATGCTCCGAGATTTTCCTGCCGCATCGTGAGACCCGCGGCCATCTCGTGGCCGCCGAATTTTTCCAGCAGCCCGCCGCATCGCGTGAGCGCGGCGACGAGTGAAAATCCCTCGATGCTCCGCCCGCTGCCCTTGCCCATGCCCATCGTATCGAAGCCGATCACGAATGTCGGACGATGGAATCGCCGTTGAATCCGCGACGCGACGATGCCGACGACGCCCGGATGCCAGCCCGCGCCGCCGACGACAATCGCGGACTCGCTGCCGGGATCGTAGAGGCTCGTGATTTGCGCGCCCGCCTTGCCGAGCACCTCGTCCTCGATCGTGCGCCGCTCGCGGTTCTGCTGGTCGAGCGAACGCGCGAGCGACTGCGCCCGTGCCGGATCGTCCGTGAGGAGGAGTTCGAGCGCCGCGGTCGCCGAGTCGAGCCGCCCCGCCGCATTCAGTCGCGGGCCGATCCCGAAGCCGACATCCTTTGCGGAGAACGGCGGCTTCAGCCCCGCGACTTCCACGAGTGCGCGCACACCCGGCCAGCGCGATTGCGCGATGCGCTCCAGCCCGGCGCGGACGAAGATGCGGTTCTCCTCCACGAGCGGCACCACGTCCGCGACCGTGCCGATGGCCGCGAGGTCGAGCAGTTCCTTGATGTCGAAGCCCGCGAGCGGCTGCCGTTTCAGCAGGGCGTGCGCGACCTTGAACGCGATGCCCGCGCTGCACAGGTAGTCGAACGCGGAGCGCGGAACGCGGAGCGCGGAAAGATCCGAGTTGCCGTCCTCGCTCTCTTCTTTCCGCGTTCCGCGCTCCACGTTCCGCGTTTCATCGAGCTTCGGATTCACGATGGCCACCGCGGGCGGCAGCTCGTCCTTCGGCTCGTGATGATCGAGCACCACCACATCCACACCTGCCTCGCGCAGATGCGTGATTTCCGCGACGGAAGTCGTGCCGCAGTCCACCGCGATCAGCAGTTGCGGGCGGTGCTCCTCGACGCACCGGGCCACGCCATCTGCGGAAAGCCCGTAGCCCTCGTCCACGCGATGCGGCAGGAACGTCGCCACCTCCGCGCCGTACGCGCGCAGTACGCGCGTGAGCAGCGTGAGCGAGGTCACGCCATCCACATCGTAGTCGCCGTAGAGCACGATACGCTCGCGCTTTTCCACCGCCGCCAGCACGCGCCTCACCGCCGCATCCATCCCCGGCAGGAGAAAAGGATCGCTCAGCGTGCGCAGCCGCGGCTGGAGAAATCGCGTCGCCACCTCCGCCTCCGCCAGCCCGCTCCGCACGAGACATTCCGCGACCCACGGCGCAATTTGCGAATCGCGCACCAGCCGCGCGACCGCCGCCGCATCCGCCGTCGCCGGGAAAATCCACCGCGTGCTGTCGCTCACGATTCGCGGGACTGGCTGTTTGGTTTCGGCATCCAGCGAGTCTGTTGGCGCACGGCCCACGCCGTCAACCGGCCACTGCGGAAGGCCGATGGTGAGCAGCATCCGCGGCAGCGAGCGCGGCGCTCGCCAGGCTGGCGTTCATCGGCAAAAACAATGCCGCTTTGAAAACCTTTGCGCGATGAGCGGCCAGAAACTCGGTTTCTGGCAGGGCCGCATCGTCGGGAAAGCGCAGAACTTCTCCGGCATACGCACCGAAGTTTTCCGAGACGCTTCGCTGCGGCAGTTCGGACTTCAGTCGCGGTGACAGCACGAGTCGTAGCTGTGCGTCGAATGCGATGAGTCCGCAATCGAAGGCTGCATCGTGAAGCCGGGACAGGCTCAGGCCATTCCGCACGTTCAGGCGATGTTCCGGGTGCGTGCCCCACGATGAGGAATACGGTCCGCTATTCTTTGGTCTCTACGGCGTTTGCGGCGATGGCACGCTGAAGCACATCGCCGATCGCGGCACGTATGCGGAAGCAGTCGTACTCGCCCGTGCGTTGTCGCCGTGCATCCACTTCTCGCAATGCCCGACGTTTTCCTCACGGCAAAGCGGGGCGGGGTTAAGTCACACCGGTGCCGTTGACGATCTCTCCACAGACGGAGTCTTGTCGGCCTCCGGAAGGTGAGCGGGCTTTCCGTTCATCTGAGCGAAGGCGTAAAGGGCTTTGGTGATTTGCAGGATGTCCGCGCGCGAGAGCCGCTTGCCGGGCTTCGCTTCCTCAATGTAATCGTAGAGCTTTTCCTCGGAAAGGCACTGGGCGTTTCTAGTGTCGCCCTGCTTTGCCTTGAGGAGTGCGGAAGTAAAGACAAACACGGGCTGGAAAAAATGCTCGCGACCGGTCGTATCGGAGACGTGGTTCCGCAGGCGCATGACGTGGGCGATGAAGTGGCGGATGAAGGGCTTCTCGGTGGGATGGCCATTGAGAAGGAGTTCACCGAGGCCGTCCGGGGAGACGAGTCCGCGCCAGTCCTTGGTCTCGATGGCAAAGATGCCGGTGGGCCCGATGACGAGGTGGTCGTAGTCGGCATACGGGGTGGGGATGTTATGCATCACGAAGTAGCGATCGCTGAGGTTCGAGAGGATGTGGGCGACGACCGCCTCGCCGCGCGCGCCCCTGCGGAACTGCTGGCGCTCATTTTCCCAAGTGAGTGTGCGACGCTTCAGCCAGAACATCAGCAGGAAGGTGAGAGCAAAGGCGGCCACGAAGCTGGCGGAAATGCGCGTGAATTTCTCGTCCGCGGCGTGCATCGCTGAACCAATGCTGATGCCGAGCACGAAGGTGAGCAAAGCGGCACCTAGAATTATATGGAGCGTTTTGTCCGATGCATTCTTCAAAAGGTAGTCCGCAGGTTTTCCGTAGGTTCTGGCCATGGCGCGGAAATTGGTTAGCAGAAAGTAAGCCGTGCATTGGGCACGCGGCAGCGCTGCTGGGGCAGTTGCAGGATGAGGGATTCCGCATTTCGCCAGCGACGCTCGGGGAGGTGCTACAGCGCGCCGGAGAGTGATGTGCTCCCGCGTGATGCGCGGAGTGAGGCGAGGCATCCACGGTGCCATGGCGGTGCGATACACAGCCGCCCATCATGAAAGCATACGTCGCCAATTTCACCGGCTGGCTGGCCTCGGTGATCTTCATCGTCATCGCAACCATGGTGTGGGCGATCACCTCGCTGGTCGTGTTCCTGAGCGGGAACCGGACGCTGCACGGGCGGAACTGAGATCCCGGCGATGATTCCGCGCGGGATGTCGGCGGGGTGGGGCGCGAAGGTGATGAGGAATTTTGAATTCTGAATTTTGGATTCAAAATTCTGGATGCACGATGCAGGGCGAAACGGGTGCTGGAGTTCCGGAGGGGCGCGGGTATGGTCGGGGCATGAGCGTGACGATTACGATCCCGGACGAAATTGCGGACGTGCTCGGTGCCTCCGCGGCGGAGCGTGAGCAGCGGGCGCGCGAGGCGCTGGCGCTGGATCTTTACCGGGACGGAAAGATCTCGCTGCGGCGCCCCCTGAAGCGATGCCCGACATATTCACCCCAGCGAAGCGCTCGGAAGTGATGGCGGCGATCCGCTCGCGGGGGAACAAGGCGACGGAGTTGCGGATGGTGGCGCTGCTGCGCGCACACGGAATCACGGGCTGGCGGAGGCAGCGGAAGTTGAGAGTTGAGGGGGTGAGAGTTGAGAGGAAAAGCAGCGGCGCCTCGGGCGACGCCTCGGTCTCTCAATTTTCGATTCTCAGCTCCCGACCCGCGCGCCGTGTCAGCGTGGATTTCGTGTTCCGCGCGGAACGGGTGGCGGTGTTCATTGATGGCTGTTTCTGGCACGCGTGCGCGAAGCACGGGACGAGGCCGGCGGGGAACCGGGCGTTCTGGAAGGCGAAGCTGGATCGGAATGCGGAGCGGGACCGGCAGGTGACGCGGCTGCTGCGCAGGGCGGACTGGAAGGTGCTGCGGGTGTGGGAACACGAGCTCGCGGTGAAGCACTGGCCGCGCGTGGTGGGGCGGGTGTTGCGGGCACTGGGGCGGTGAGGGAAGCGGTTACGCGGACGTCCGCCCGACGGTATTCAGGCAGCGGGTGATGAGCGCAGTCCAGCCGGTCTGGTGGCTCGCGCCGAGGCCGCGGCCGGTGTCGCCGTCGAAGTATTCGTGGAACCACACGAGGTCGCGCCAGTTTGGATCATGCGCGAGCTTTTCCGCGAGCGCGTCGTCGCCGTGACAGGGGCGGCGTCCGTTTTTGCCGGGGAGAAAAAGATGCGTGGTGCGGCGCGCGAGTTCGGTGCTGATTTGCGAGAGGTTCAGCAGGTGGCCGGAGCCGGTGGGGAATTCGAGCTGCACGGCGTCGCCGTAGAAATGGTGGTAGCGTTCGAGCGCTTCGAAGATGAGGTAGTTCAGCGGGAACCACACGGGGCCGCGCCAGTTGGAATTGCCGCCCCACATGCCGTCGGTGCTCTCGCCGGGCTCGTACTGGATGCACACATGCGCGCCCTGCGCGAAGTAGCAGAACTCCGCCTCGCGGTGCGCGCGAGAGAGTGAGCGGATGCCGTGCGGGGAGAGAAATTCCGATTCGTCGAGCATGCGTCGCAGCACGCGCAGCAGGCGATCCTTGCTCGGGATCGCGAGGAGGCGGAGTTCCGCGCCGTCCGCGCCGGTGCGCTCCATGTAGCTCGCGTGCTTGGCGATCTCGGGGCGGTTGTCCAAAAACCAGCGCATCCTTTTCCGGAATCCGGGGAGATTGCGGATGACTTCCTGATCGAGCACCTCGACGGCAAGCAGCGGCACGAGGCCGACCATCGAGCGGACTTTCAGCGCCGCGGATTCGCCGCTCTCGTGGCGAATGTGATCGTAGTAAAAGCCGTCATCCTCGTCCCACAGGCCGGTGCCGCCGAGCGTGTTCATCGCCTCGGCGATGGCCACGAAGTGCTCGAAGAATTTGCTCGCGATGTCCTCATACGCGGGGCGTGTGCGCGCGAGTTCGAGCGACATGGAGAGCATCGTCACGCAGTAAAATGCCATCCACGCGGTGCCGTCGGCCTGCTCGAGCGTGCTGCCGTCGGGCAGCGGTTTCGAGCGGTCGAAGATTCCGATATTATCCATGCCGAGGAAGCCGCCGCCGAAGATGTGCCGGCCCTGCGCGTCCTTGCGATTCACCCACCAGGTGAAATTCAGCAGCAGCTTGTGATAGACGCGTTCGAGAAATTCCAGATCGCCCGGGTCACCTGGGTTCGTTGCGCGGCGCTGCTTGCGGTCCAGTTGAAACACGCGCCACGTGGCCCACGCGTGGACCGGCGGGTTCACGTCGCCGAAA
>JANXZI010000209.1 GCA_025355595.1 Spartobacteria bacterium | reverse complement strand
CGGTGAAGCGCTTGTGGCGTTTGATTTCGTTCACGGCGGCGGCTTCGTGGGCGAGGGCGTCGAAGCCGATGAGCGGGAGCTGTTTCACCCACGGTTCGAGGGCGTTGGTGAGGTAGATGCGGGCGCGCTCCTCGGTGCCGAAGCGGTAGCCGGTCTCGGCGAGCTTGAGGCCGATTTTCATGTGGGCGATGGCGTAGGGGGCCATCATCAGCTCGAAGGCGTGGAGGCGCGGGAGCAGCGCGCGCGGGACGTAGAGATTCCAATAGTCGGCGAAGGTGCGCGGTGCGTCGCCCAGCCCGGAGGGCTGAGGGATATTAGCCGGGGGTTGAGCGAGTCCGCGAGCGATACCCCCGGAACCCGCACCGCCAACGGATGCGCCCCGGAGGGGCGCGGGAACCTTCCCGGAGGCGTGCGCTTCCGGCACCCCTCCGGGGTGCGACCGTTTTTTTTCCCGATCCGGGGGTGTTCGCTCGCTGCGCTCGCTCGACCCCCGGCTAATTTCCGGCACGGCTCCGCCGTGCTCAGCGAGTCGAGGCGCGGCTTCGGGCAGCCCGGAAGGCTGCGGAAAATTAGCCGGTGGTGGAGCGAAGCGAGAACCCCCGGACCCGGCGTCCCCAACGGATGCGCCCTGAAGGGGCGCGGGAAGCGCGGGCATCGCGGCGAGGCCGCCCTTTTTCCACCGCGCCTCAAGGTGGCGATGAATGACATCAATCACCTCGACGAGGAAGGTGGCGGTGCCGGTGGCGGGGTCGAGGATTTGGACGAACGGTTCATCCGGGGAGATGGTGCGCGTTTCGCCCGGCTCGTCGGTGAGAGGGGGGAGGCGCAATTTAGGATTTAGGATTTCAGATTTAGGATTTGAAGCCGCCGCCTTTTCCGAACGCGCGATCATTTCTCCCCAGGTGACGGTGGAGGCGAGACCGTCCGTGAGGCCGAACTCGGTCTGCAACAGCTCGTGGACGCTGCGGACGATGTAGGAGACGACGGGCTGCGGGGTGTAGAAGACGCCGCGCTGGATTTTGAGCTGCTTGTTGTAGGCGCTGAGGAAGTGCTCGTAGAAGTGGATGACGGGGTCTTCGCCGCGGGTCTTGTTGTTGAAGTCGGCGAGGACGACTTCCATGTGGGTGTCCGGGCTGGTGAGCAGGTCGGTGACGTCGCTGACGCCGAGTTCGTCGAAATCAATGGCGCCCTTGCGGCTCTTGATGCCGAGGAAGACGCCGAGCATTTCCTTCAGGAAGGGGCTGGTGAAGTAGTGCGGGAGGTCGTCCTTCGTGAAGGCGGTTCCATTGCCGGGAACGGTGCGGCGGACGGCGAGGGAGAAGAGGCCGTAGGTGACGGTCTGCGCGAACATGTCGGCAAAGCCCGCGTCGTCGAGGTCATGGATGAGGCCGGCCTGAAAGGCGCGCTGGAGCTTGCGAATCTCGCCGAAGCCATCCTCGGAGCGGAGGATGGTGCGGATGCGGTTGCGGATGTTGCGGGCGCACGCGGCAAGGGCGAGGGCGAGCTCCTGCGAGGTGCGGATGACATGGCGGTGCGGGATGCGGAAGGCATCGGCCCAGCGGGAGCGCCATTGGTCGGGGTTTTTGGCGAACGAGTCCTGCCAGCGGAGTTTGTCGCCGAGGGTGTGGGCGACGAGGTCCATGTGGAGCTTCGTATCGTCGTCGTCCCAGCCGAGGACGCGGAGTTCCGCGAGGCCGGTGTTGAGTTCGACGAAATGCGCAAACGTGAGCGCGCGGTCGTCTTCCTCGCCGTAGGCCGAGATGAAGAGAAGGTCGCTGGCCCGCCACGCGGGGCGCTCGGATTTGTTCGTGCGCTTCCTGAGCACCAGCGCGCTGAGGATGCGGCGCATGACGACGACCGGGAGGCGCTTCTTTTCAAACGAGATGAAGAAGATGCCCCAAGGCTGGCTGCTGGTGAGCGGGCGGAGCTGCTTGATCTCGCGGATGCGGACGGCGCTGTCCTTGTCCAGCCCGAGGTCGGCGGGGTCGTAGTCGAAGGTGATGTCCTCGCTGTCGTCGGACTCAATGGGCCAGTCGAGTTCCTCGCGGAGATAGGTGGCGAGCTGCGGGAGGGTCTTGATCGCGCGCAGGCGTTCGGGATGGGGCTGGGACATGGGAGGGAGATCAGGGAGTTTCGCTGGCGAGGCGGAGGACTTCTGCGCGGAATGCGCTGCCCACCCAGAAGCCGCATTCCGCGACGATGCGATCGAGGATGGCTGCGACTGAGGGAATGAGACCGGAGGCTTTTGCGCGAAGCAAAATGCCCGCGATGCCGGTGGCATTCAGGCCGTGGGCCCTTGCGGCGGAGCGGGCGGCCTCCTCATCCACGAGGAGCGCGTCAGCGTGGATTTCGAGGGCAAGGGCGATGGCTTCCCGTTCGCCTGCGTGAAGCTGTCGCGGCCATGTGAACAGGTCATCGGGAATGTGGGCAGGCCGCCGGACTTCGACCCAGCCGGGCCAGGTGGCGCCGCGAAAGCGCGGCTCAGCCGAAGCGAGGCGCTCGAACTCCGCACGGACGGCCTCCGGGGCGACGACCGCATGGAACAGGCGGGAAAGGATCTCCGCCTCGCCGATGACCGCGAGATTGATGAGCACGGAGGTGTCCGAGACGACGAGCATCCTCAGACCAACGGCAGCGGAAGAGGGTCGTCCGGGAACATGCGGTTGAGCGACTCAATATCCTGCCGCAGCATCTCGCTGGTGTAATACGGAATTCGGCGCTCGTGGAGCGCATCCAGCAGCCGGCTGTAGCTCACACCGGCGATGTCGGCGGCGACGCCCGAGGACACCTTGCCGCGGGCGAACAATGAGCAGGCAAGCTCGGTGCGGATTTCCTCCTCGCTCATGCGCATCGTCGCAGGTGTGTCTGGCAATGTGACGGTCATGGCTGGAGGATAGGCGGGCTTTCGGTGGTTTCCAAGGCGCAACTCGGGTTCAACGGGGGTCAGTTGAGTTCCATCCAGCACTTGAGAACCGGCTTCACGCCGACGGGTGCCTGAACCTGTTTGAGGTAAGTGTTCCTGATGTGCTTCTCGACCTTGAGGCGAATTTCGCGGAGCGATGCGGGTTCCATGGTGACGACACGGGGAGTCGCGACTGCGCTGCGGATCACGGCGGCGATGGACGGAGGGTCTTCGTGAATCTGGCTGCTGGCGATGTCGAAGAGATACCAGCCGGTGCGCCCCGCTTCGCCTTCCCAAGCTTGCTCAGGCGGCAGGGTTTTGTCCTCGGCGGGGAGACGATAGCAAAGGAACGCCGCCTTGGTTCCCGGTTTGAGGTGCTCTTTCCCGCTGAACAGGCGCAGCGGGCACGAATTCAGGAAGGTTTCCAGCGCGGGATGGTCCCGGATGAGCTGCTGGTATTCGAGGTGGAGCTTCTCCGCTGCCGTGGCCTCGCCCTCGTAGGTGTGATTAAAATCGCGGAGGGCGTCGAAGTCGTCGTCGGGGGTGAGCAGCTTCTTTCCCTCGATGCCGAAAACCTTGGAAATCCGCAGGGTCTTGTGTGAGACCCGTGTGTAAAGGCGGAGAAGCTCCTCGATGTCGTCAGGAGGGAGAAAGTTCCAATACTCGACTTTGCCACGGAGAGATTCCTGTTCCGGATGGTCGGCGATGAGCAGGGCCTCGACGGCAGGGTTCAGGCGGCGATCCACACGGCCGATGCGCTGCATGAGCCGCACAGGGTTCCAGTGGAGGTCGTAGTTGATGAGCCGGGTGGCATCCTGAAGGTTCAAGCCTTCCGAGAGGACATCCGTCGAAACCAGGACGCGAATTTCGCGGCGCCCCTCCTCCGCCAGCTTCGCGCTGGTGGAGTCGTTGTAATAGGGAGCGAATTCCTGAATGACTTCGGCCCGGTCGCGCTTGGAGTTGCTGTCAATCTCGGAGACTCCCTTGATCCCCGCATTCGCCAGTTCCCTTGCGATGTAGCGGGCGGTGCTCATGTACTCGGAAAAGATGAGAACCTTCTGCTTTTTCAAGACCGGGTCTTTTTGCAGAAGCCGGATGAGCGACTTTAGTTTGTCGTCGTGGCTGGGATCGAGACCGCGCAGCTCGTCGAGGAAATCAACGATCGTATCCATGTCGTCGTAGGTGTCGGCGAAGATCTCGGCCATCCTGTAGTTGTCCCGCACCAGCGGCGGAAAGTGGTCGGCGAACTCATCCGCCAGCTCAGAGTCCTCCTCCTCGGATTCGTCATCCTCGTCGAACTCGCTCTTTCGGGCCTCGATGTGCTCCAGCAGCTCGGCATTGCGAATCTTCCATTTCTCGAACTGCTTCCGCTCGTGCTCCGTCTCGCTGTTCACCTTGATGAACGCGAGGAGCTTCAGCAGGAGATTCTGGCAGGACTGCTCGAAGGCGACGATGGAACTCTCAAAGCGCTTCAGGAACCCGATGCGAATGAGGCGGACGATACCCCGCTGCCGGCCCTTTTCAAAGTCCGCGATGGCCTTCTCATCGCCCTTGAAATAGGCCAGCGGATAATAGGGCGCGAGGGCGAAAAGCGGCTTGTCCTTGGCGAAGGCGATTTCGAGTTTTCCGAGCAAATGGCCGTAGGTTTTCTTCACCGAATAGGCGATGACTTTCGGCGGCTCCTTGACCGGGAACAGAGCGGCTTCCGAACCCTGCTGCCGCTGGCTGAGGGTGACGTATGCGCGGCTGCGCTGAACGACGAGCGCGCGGAAAAGCATGTCCTCAAAAAGCAGGGGTTCGACCTCGACCTGGTTGTAATCGAAGAGTTCCCCGAGCCCCTTGTTTGACGTGATCTGACTGAGCTGCTTTTCGAGTTTCCGAAAATAGGCCGGGAGCGCATGGATACCGATGGAGGAAAATGCTGCGGGATTCTGCGCCCCAGAAAACAGCTCGATGAGATGCTGGAAGTCCGTGAGATGATTGTTCACCGGTGTCGCCGTAAGAAGGAAGACCGTCTTTCCTTCCGCGAGTGCGGCAAGCTTCCAATAGCGGGAACGGATTTCCCCCTCGTCCGAATTGGCAAGACCGCGGTTCCGGAAGTGGTGCGCCTCGTCAATGATGAGGACATCCGCCTGCTCCCTCATGCGCTCGATTTCCTCCGGATAGTCCCCGCCGCGCATGATATCGGTGTGGGTGAAAATCTTGAGGTTGCTGAATCCCTTGAAGAGATTCGGCAGGAACTTCCGAATGTTCCGCTCCCACACGGCTGTCTTGCCTGACTTGGGAACGAGGAGGACCACGCGCTTCCGCTCGTATGAAATAAGGCGCTCAATCAGCATGAGGCCGACGAAGGTCTTGCCGAGACCGACACCATCGCACAGGAAAGCTCCGCGGTGCTGGCGGGAGATTTTCAACAGCGAGTGATAGGCTTCCTTTTGATAGAGGTCCAAGGGGCGATACATCCGCGAGTGCGTTTGCTCCCAGGCAATCGGCGGCAGCTCGTGGCACTTGAAGAGCTCCTGCAGTGCCTTGGCATAAACTTGGAATGGCGTGTATTGGGCGATCTGCCGCTCAATGACGCGGATGATGTCCGGCGTGATGTCTTCGCCCTGCTCCCAGTGCAACTCGAACCACTGCTGCAACTGCGCCACGTCGCCCGCCGCTTTGACTTGGATGTTCAGTTCTATGTTTTGGGTGAGACCAGGGAGCGTGAAGTTGCTGGAACCGACGAGCGCGACCGAGCCGATAACCGCGACGCGGGGGTGCGTGATGTAGGCCTTGGCGTGAAACTTACGCTTTGCATAGACACGACATTCGATTTGGCCTTTGCGCAGGGCCTCGACGATGTCGGGTGCACCGGAAAGAAAATCGTTCGTCTCCTTCACGTCTTCCGCGCTGGAGTCCAGCGTCTGGACGATGCGGGCCCGCAGGCCGTCGAGCAATGCCTGGCGGGTGCGCTGCGAGACTTCATCGCCCATCAGGATGCGAATTTTTTCGAGCTTCTGCCATTTGCCGTCGAGGGCGAGGAGCGCGCCAATTTCAAAGTAGCCGGTGGCGATGTCGAAGGCGCTGGCAATTTCAGTCCAGTCGTGAAGGTAGCGCAGACCTTTCCAAGCCTCATCGCTGTTATCAACGATGAAAAGTTCTCCACCGGATCTAGGAGATTCGCTCATGAGCCTTATTCAGTTGGGAGACTAGTCGTGACTTTCGCGGGATGCTCGGAGGACATGCTGCCATTGGTGAGGACGAAGCCGGCCTCAAAGCCGAGGTTGGCGGTGGAGTCTTTACCAGAGGGAGATTTGGATCGTGCTGCCATGATTCGTCACTCGTGCCGTTGGGAGCCTGTGCCGTGCATCGCGGAGTGACAGCACCTTTCCCGGCCGCACTCAAGCCGGGATTCGCGCTCCGTTTCCAGTGTGTGCGAGGCGGCTCCGGCGCAAGGCGCGCCACGCGGCTCAGCCCAGCGCGCGGGTGAATTTCTGCTCGTAGCCGACGACGCCATCCACGCCGCGGAGCTGGAAGGTGATCGTGCTCTCGCGTGCGCCGGGCGTGAGCTCGACGGAGAGGAAGCCGCCCTTTACGCGGTGGAATTTGTGGAAACGCGGATCCTCTCCGGGCGTGCCGCCTGCATGCGAATCGCTCGCCGCGCCGACACTGAATTCCTGCACGCCCGCCGCGGGATGCACCGAGTGATATTGCCAGTGCCGGTCGCCCGTGATGACAAAAAAATTCTCCGGCACGTTCGCCTGGATCCACGCGCGCAGTTCGTCGCCTTCGTGCGAGAAGCCCGCGTTCGAGTGGTTGTCATTCTTGCCCGTGGCGCGATCCGGACCGACGAGCGGCGTGGGGCTGATGAGCACCTTCCACGTCGCATCGCTGCCTTTCACCGTGCGCTTGAACCACGCCTTCTGTTCCGCG
>JANXZI010000205.1 GCA_025355595.1 Spartobacteria bacterium | reverse complement strand
GTGTCCGGCATCCTGCCGGACACGGCACGCTGGAAGCGTACGCTCCCATTTCCTTCGTGCTCTCGCGCATCGAGCAAACCTTCCAGCTTGGTTCTTGACGTGCTTGCGCCCGTGATGAGTTCAAGAGCGATGCCATTATTCAGCACCGTGCGCCGCGGATTCGAAATCGCTCTGCTGCTCGGTGTATCTGTCTCCGTGGCCGTGGCGCAGGCACCGCAGCCACGTGCTGCGCGGGCGACGCAGATGAGCTTCCTCGACAACGGCAGTATCCGTCTCGGTGTGGATGTGAAACTCGGCGGCGCGATCACGTGGCTCTCGCGCAGCGGCGGCGAGAATGTGGTGAACAGCCACGACTTTGGCCGGCAGATTCAGCTCTCGTTTTTTTCCGGACCCGTGCCGTTCGGCGTCGGTGAAAATCAGCCTGCGCAGCACTGGCGGCACATCGGCTGGAATCCGATCCAGGCCGGCGATGATTTTGGAAACACCTCGCGGGTGATCGAGCATCGGAATGACGGGCGGAGCATCTACGTGAAGCTCGTGCCGCTCCAGTGGCCGCTGCGAAAGATCGAGGGCGAGTGCATTTGCGAGAGCTGGCTGGAGCTCGACGGCAATGCGGTGCGCGCGCGTATGCGGCTCACGAACGCGCGCAGCGACAGGACGCAATACGCGGCGCGTGATCAGGAACTGCCCGCGGCGTATTTCAACGCGCCGTTCCACCGGCTCGTGAGCTACACGGGCGACCGGCCTTTCACTCGCGGAAAAATCACGGAGCTTCCGACGAAGGGCACAATCGCCGGGGTGTGGGCTGGGTGGACCGCGACCGAGCGCTGGAGCGCGTGGCTGAACGACGAGGGCTGGGGCATCGGCGTGTGGAACCCCAGCACGACGGCGATGATCGGCGGCTTCTCCGGCAAGCCGGGCACGGGCGGCGCACTCCACGCACCCACGGCTTACGTCGCGCCGAAGCGCAGGGAGATTCTCGATGCGGACATCACGTATGAATTCCGCTACGCGCTCATCGTCGGCACCGTGGAGGATATCCGGAAGTTCGCCGCGGAGCAGCCGGGCGCGCGCAAGCTGCCCGCGTGGGAATTTCGCGACGACCGGCAGGGCTGGCACACCACGAACGCGATGGACACCGGCTGGCCCATCCGCGGAATGCTCGACATACGGCTGGAGAAAAACGATCCGCAACTCCACAGCCCGCCGACTTTCTGGCGCGCGGAGGATGCGCCACGGCTCGTGATCGAGGCGGCCTACGACGGCACGAGTGGCGATGCGGAAGTTTTTTGGGACAAGCTCGCCGGTGCAAATGATCACCGGGTGCAGCGCGCGACCTTCACGCCGATCGCGGACGGACAGTTCCGGGAATACATGTTCAATCTCGCCGCAGTGCCCGGCTACGAGGGCGGCTGCACGCAGTTGCGTTTCGATCCCGTGCCGGCTGGCAAGGCTGGTGCGCGCGTCCGGATCCGGCGGATCGCGCTCGACGGCGGAAAATCAAAGTAGGCGAGATTTTCAATCCCGCCTCCATTGGGCGCTCGCCCACTTTGTGCGCGCTCGCTGAGTGCGACACCGGAAAATTTCGTGTCCGAGAATAATTGCTGCATTCGGCGGGGCAGCGGCCTAACCTGCGCTCCGCAATCAATCAGGTGGTCGGCTAACCCCCAAAGCTCAGCCAAATGAAAAAGCTCCTTCGCTCCACGGTCATCGCGGCCGCCTCGGTCGCGTCCATCCTCTCCTCGGTGCATGGCAAGCCGGATGGCTCGCGCCAGAAGAAACAGCGCACCACGGCGCAGCCGCGCGACACGGCGACAGCTCCGCCTGCGGGCGGCAAGGTGCCTCCGCCACCCCCGCCCAGCGAACCTCCGTCATCGCCGGAGGAAGAGCTCGCAATCGTTCCCGCTCCGCTGCCCATCGTGGCGTTCACGACGCCAGTGGAGGAAGTGGAGCAGCCGGTGATCGCCGCCGACCGCTATCCGTGGAGACGCGACATTGTCACGACGACTTTCTGGATCGGCGAGAAGCCGACGAAGAACAACCCGGTGCCGAATCACTACAGCGCGTGGGACAAGGACTGGGCGAAACATTACGGCGGCACCGACACGCCCGAGCGCAAGGAGCGCAGCAAGGATTTCCGCCCGGTGGCATTCGTGCCGGGGCAGAATCCGTTCTACGTCGCGCTGCCCTATAACGATCTGCAGATGAATGGGCACAAGCCGGAGGCGGAAAAGCTCATCCCGTGGTTCAAGGCCGAGTTCCGCGGGCGTGGGCAGTCGGTCTGCAAGGGGCGCTGGATCGCGATTCGCTACAAGGGCCGCATCGCCTACGCGCAGTGGGAAGATTGCGGACCGTTCCGCACGGACCACGGTTCGTATGTCTTTGGAAATGATCGCCCGAAGAAGAATCTGAACAAGGGCGCGGGTCTCGATGTCTCGCCCGCCGTGCGCGATTTCCTCGGCATGGACGGCTCGGATGTGACGGACTGGAAATTCGTGGACTTCGCGGAAGTGCCGCAGGGCCCGTGGGCGGCATACGGGGAGAACAACATGTTCGTGATGATGCGCCGCCTGCACCAGCGCTGCCTAGCCGCGCTCGCCGCGAGCATCCGCACGCCGCACTGAGCCGTGGCTGCGCTTATGAGAGCGCGGGCGGATCGCCCTGCGCGCCGCAGCGATCTTCGCCCCGTGGTTCTGCGAGCAGAGGTAGATTTGCCGTCAGGTCACGCCCGGTTGGACGTATTAGTTTGACCGCACACCGATGGAACCAGTTTAACGCCGCGCGCCGATTCAAGCACTATCACCAACCAACATACTCCATGAAAAACACACTCCGCCTCGCCCTCGCACTTCTCGCCACTTCATTCCTCCCGCTCGCCTCGGCCGGCGAAGGCACCTTCCCCGCCAAGGATCCCGTCCTGAAATATGTCGCGCCGGAGAAGTGGACGACCGAAGTGGACAAGAAGGACGGCAGCGTCTCCATCAATTCGCCGGACGGCCGCGTGTCAGTGAACTTCGGCGAAGTGCCCTCGGAGGCATCCATGGAGCTTTTCCAGCAAATGCTGCCCGAGATGGCGAAGGTGCTCACGGACGCGACCATCGCCGACAAGGCGAAGGAGCACACCGAGGACGGGCTGACGGGCTTCACCGCGACCTACATCGGGAAAATCGACGACAAGCCGGCCATGGTCATTTTCGTGCTCTTCAAGGGCGGGAAAGATCGCGCCATCCTCGGTAATGTCGTCGTGTCCGACCCCAGTACGCTGGAGAAGGGAGTGGACGAGGCCATCGGCGCTTTCATGAAATCAATGAAGGGCGCGTCGCAGAAGTAGTCAGCGTGGATTCCATTTGAAACTCCGGCCCACAGCTGGAGCAGAAACGCCAACGGCGTGCATCGTCAGTGGACGATGCACGCCGTCTTTCGTGGAATGGCTTGCTGCTTACGGACGCTGCGGGGCATCACCGCGCGGACGGTCGTCGCCGGGAATCGGAGGATGGCCGGGAGGCCTGCCCTCGGCGTGGGGACGTCCGGGATTGTCGTGATGCTCACCGGGATTCGGGCGGTGGACAGCGCCACCCTGCGGGCCGGGATTCGGCATGCCGCCGCGCTGCTGCTGGAGCATCGAGCGCAATTCCTGCACCTGCTGCGAGAGCGCGCGGATTTGATTTTGCACGGAATCCGAAGGCGCGCCTGCGCCGGGAGCGAGATTCGCCGGGCGCAAAAATGCGGGACGCTGCGGCATGACGCCGGGACGGCTGTGCATCGCATCGACGCGCGAACTTGCGCCCGGCGCTGCGCCGTCCTTCGGCGGAAATTGCGGACGCGCCGCGTGGTCACCCGGCGACTGCGGCGAACGATGCGAAAACCACGGGTGATTCCCGGCCTGAGCGCCAGCCCTTTGGCCGAGCTTCTCCAGCATCTCCGGCGGGACATTGATGCCCGCCGCGCGTAGATGCTTCGCGGCCTCTGCGAGGTGCCCGGCGCGGTCGCCCGGACTCACCGCGGGCTTGTCACCGTGCGCTCTCGATCCGCCTTTGCCCTCAGAATTCCCGCGGCGCTTCTCCCACATCTCACGGGCATGTTTTGCAAAGTTCTCGGCCTGCTCGCCCTTCCCGTCGCGACGCATTTGCTCCATGCGGCCTTTGATCCGATCGGCAATCGGGCCACCTTGGAAAGCGCCTTCCTTGCGCGCCTCTCCCGGTGCCTCGTGGCGAGCCGGCGCAGGATTCGGCGGCGTCTCACGGCGCACCTCTTCCCGGCGGGGTTCCTCGCGACGCTCCGCTTTCGGTGCCTCGCGGCGAGCCTCGGGATTCCCACCGGCCTTGTTTTCACGAGGCGCATCCTCGCGATGCCGCTCCATCAGCTCCTTCGCTTTGTGTTCGAGACGTTCCGCCTCCTCCTGCTTCCCTTCACGCTTCAGATCCTCAACCTTGTGTTTTAGCCGCTCGGGCGAAGGCCGGTCCGGAGCCGGACCGTCGGGCCGCGGCTGCTCGGAATTTTGAGAACGTGCCGTCCCGGAAAAGACCAAGGCGGCGAACAGGGGAAGGAGGATGCGTGCTTTCATAGGCGTCCTTAAACAATCGGTTCTTGGAAAAGTTGCGCTACACCCATTCGTGAACCGCCAGCAATTCCGGCTGTTGCCCTAGTGCCCCTGTGAATTTGCAGCGCGCAGCGCAATCCCGCCGTGCTGTCCGCGCGACGAGAGAAATGCATCGTGCCATCGGAAACTTTCACCGCATGATGCCGCACCTCGCCATGAATCTCCATTGCTCCCCCTCCCTGTTCGCGCTCTCAGCAATTCTCTGCCTTGCACCGTTCTCACCCGCCGACGAAGCGGTGCTCCCCGGTGTCGGCGCGGCGATGCAGGAAATGGTGGCGAAGAATGAAATCGCCGGGGCGGTCACGGTCGTGGTGACGAAGGACAAGGTGCTTCACCTCGAGATTACCGGGCTGGCGGATGTAGCGTCGAAGCGGGAGATGATGCCGGATGCGCTTTTCTGGATCGCCTCGATGACGAAGCCGGTCACCGGCACGGCGGTGCTCATGCTGCAGGACGAGGGCAAGCTCAACGTCGCGGATCCTGTGGCGAAGTATCTGCCCGAATTTGCGGCGCTGAAGACGCCCTCGGGCAAGCCGGCGAATCTCACCATCACGCAGATCCTCACGCACACCTCCGGTCTCGGCGAGGCCGGCGGCGAGGGCGTGAAGAATGCGAAGACGCTCGCGGATCTCGTCCCGCTCTGGCTGGCCGCGCCAATGCAGTATGAGCCGGGTGCGAAGTGGAAATACACGCAGAGTGGCATCAATGCCGCGGCGCGAATCGTGGAGGTCGTAAGCGGGATGACGTTTGATGAGTTCCTGCAAAAGCGGCTCTTTGATCCGCTGGGGATGAAGGACACGACCTTTTACCCGACCGATGCGCAGCGCGCGCGGCTCGCGACGAGCTACGCGAAGAACAAAGACACGGACACGCTGGTTTCCGTGCCGCCGCGCGAGGATTTCGGCACCCGCGGACGCCCGCCGCAGGGCAATGGCGGACTCTATTCGACCGCGCCCGACTACGCGCGCTTCTGCCAGATGCTCCTCGGCGGTGGCGCGCGCGACGGCGTCCGTATCCTGAGCGTGGACGCGATGAAATTCCTCAGCACGCCGCAGACGCCGGACGCGATGCCCGTTGGATTTTTTCAAAACGACACCTTCGGCCAACACGGCACAAAATATGGATGGGGCATCGGCACGAGCATCCTGCGCACGCCGCACGAGGGCGTGGCCGCGATGCTCTCGCCGGGCACATATGGCCACGGCGGCGCGTGGGGCACGCAGGCGTGGTGCGACCCGGTGCACGGTGTCGCCTACGTGATGATGGTGCAGCGCGCGAATTTTCCGAACAGCGATGCGAGCAATGTGCGGCGGGCATTTCAGCAGGCGGCGGCGGATGCGCTCAGGAAGAAATAAACACGCACGCCATCTTAATCTCCGATTGCGACTGATACCGTCTTTCGGAAATAAAATGACGGATGCGGGAAGAAGCAGGATGGCGTGCATTGGGTAGGGTGGGCGTCCCGCCTGCCGTGGCCCGCATCCTGCGGGGACACATGCGAACTTTGCTGGCTTGCCGAAGGC
>JANXZI010000161.1 GCA_025355595.1 Spartobacteria bacterium | reverse complement strand
GGGTCAGCGCGATGAGCACCGAAGTATTGCCCTTCGTATCGTTCAGTGTTTCGCCCGAATACCTCGATGAGAACGGCATCTACAATCCGCGCGACGGCCAGGCACCACTCGAAGCCGCCTTCCAAGTCAACGTGTTTGCTTGACAAGGGTGGGCGCGAAGCCGGGCTCTTCGGTGCCGCGACTTCCGGCCAGACCGAATAGTTCGATGCCGGGGGCGCCTCCTGTTCAGTGGCGGCATCACTGCGGCGCGCGGCCACGCCGGCGACAGCGCCGGTCGCGACGCGAACGTCGAACTGACTTCCACCGGCACCACACGCCGCGTCTGCACACCCGTATTCGGCTGCGCACTCGCCGACACGCCATCGAAAACGGCGACCCTCACACCATGAACGAAACAACGACGGGGCAGGGACAGGCCGACAAATCTGCCGCGCCCCACGATGACGCCACTGCCATCCGGGCCGGCATTCTTTTCGCAGAGCAAGACGACGCAAACCTGCGGTGCACCGACCAGTGGTTCTCCTGGTTGCTGCTGCTGGAGTGGCTGGTCGGCATTGTCTTCGCGCTGACCATTTCACCGACGACCTGGGCCGGCAAGATCGCCGAGACGCACGTTCACGTCTGGGCGGCGATATTCCTCGGCGGCGGGATTGCCCGCCGGCTCTTGGAATAAATACCGGCCGGCAGGAGGCATTTGTGGTCGCGGGCGAAGAGGATGGAGCGCAAGCGCGGGCGCACTTTGATGGAGCATTTCCCCGTGTTGATCGCGCGGATCGCAAAGAACTCACACCGCTTTTACAAAAGGATCACAACTGTTCCGGCGCGGTCAGCTAAGAATTGCCCCACGCTGCACGTCATTGCATCCGCCATCGCAACCCTCCACGATTCAATCAACCCCGTCATCCCATGAAAAAGCGCACCTCGTTTCCCTCGGCATTCGCCCTCGTCGCCACCCTCGTATTTCCCGTCTGCTCGTGGGGGGAGAATGAGATTGGGTTCATCGAGAAATTCGCGCTCGCGCCGGATCGCGCGAAGGTGCTCGGCGAACTCGTTCCCGGCACCGAGGAGTATTATTTTTTCCATGCGCTGCATTTTCAAAACACGAACGATGCGGCGAAGCTCGCGGACATCCTCGCGCAGTGGAGCAAGCGATTCCCCGGCGAGAGCGGGCAGCGGCGCATCATCCTGAATCGCGCGGCGCTGCTGGCCTACGATGCGACGCCGCAGCAGACGCTTGCGTATCTGCGCGAGCGGCTCGGTTTGCAGTTCAATCACCAGCAGGAGGTGCGCGATAGGAAGCCGAACCTGCCGAGCGCGCTCGATCCCAAGAACATGGCCCGCGAATTTTTTGAAAGCGACTCGCTCGGCCAGGATCCGGGGCTCGCCTCGTTTTCCGAGGAGGCGCTGGAGGCGCTGGTGAAAAACAAGGTCGCGCTCGACGAGCACCGGCGGCGTGCATTGCTCGGCAGGCTGAAGCGCCCGGACGTGCCGGGGCTCGTGGACATCATCGCGTTCGATCTGAAGACGAAGGAATCGCGCGGGTTCGGCGAGTTCAACATCCACCGCGCGCTGCTGCCGGAGCAGCTCGATGCGCTCGCGAAACTGCTTCCGGGAGTCGAAAAATCCCAGGCGTTCGTCTTTGCGAAGCTGCGCAAGCTCGCGCCGTCGGCGGATGTGGACATCGAGTTCGACGCGACCGAGCGCGAGGCGTGGCTGGAGCGCGTGCAGGCTTACGTGCAGACGCTGCCGCCGGTGTTCAATTCGCTGAAGTCGCGCACGCTCTACCTGCGGCTGGAGCACGACAAAAAGAAGGGCGTGTATGACGCGGCGCGCTTCCTCGAATACCTCAAGCTCCCGCGCGGCCTCGGCTACGTGAATCCGAAATGGCTCGAGCGCACGCGCGACACGGTGCCGCTCTGCAATCTCGGCGAGGACTTCAGCGATCCCCTGCTCCACGCGCCGCCGGTCGGCAATGACGAGCCGCTCGTGCGCGAATATTTCCTGAACATCTGGCAGCGCGCAGCGGCGCAGAATCTCGGCGAGATCGGCACGGGCATGATGGCGCCCTACACCGACTACGTGCGCGACTCGTGGATGAAGCCGGTGCTCGCGGAGGCGCTCATCACGAGCGGCCAGGGCAATCCCGAGCAGTGGGCGTCGCTGTTTTCACCGGCGGAATTTCAGCGGCTGAAGGAGCGCGTGGACATCGAGTTTCCCGCGACGAATTCGCCGCTCTTCAAACCCGCGAGCGAGGGGAAGGCGGGCGACGAGGTGCAGTTCGATGTCGTGGTGAAAAACACGCCGAAGCTGATCGTGAAAATCTACGAGGTGAATGCGCTGAATTTTTTCCTCGGCCAGCACCGCCAGCTCAACACGGACGTGAACCTCGACGGCCTCGTGGCGAACAGCGAGCAGACGCACACGTTCGACAGCGGCCCGTTCCGGCGCACTCGGCAGACGTTCAAATTTCCCGCGCTGCACGGCAAGCGCGGCGCGTGGATCATCGAGTTCATCGGCGGCGGGCGCAGCAGCCGCGCGCTCGTACGCACGGGGCAGTGGCAGGTGCTGCAAAGCTCCGGCCCGGGCGGCGACATGCTCACGGTGATTGACGAGCGCGGCGCGCAGGTGAAGGACGCCGTGGCGTGGCTCGACGGGCGCAAGCTCGTGCGCGACGAGAAGCTCGGCCGCATCGTGGTGCCGTTCACGGCGCAGGGCGGAATGCGGCAGATCGTGCTTGCGGATCCGGAGGGCACATTCGCGACGCTCGCGCAGTTCGAGCATCACTCCGAGGCGTACACGCTGGATGCGAAATTTCACATCGAGCGCGAGCAACTCCTCGCGCGCCGCGAGGCGACACTCGCCGCGCGTATCGCGCTGATGGTCGGCGAGACGCATCTCGATCCCGCGATGCTCACGGAGCCGAAGCTCACGATCACCTCGACGACGCACGACGGCATTTCCACGACGCGGGAAGTGAAGGGCGTGAAACTCACCGCAGGCGGCGTGCTCGTGCATGATCTCAGCGTTCCCGAGCGCCTCGCGCAACTCACGGTCACGCTCTCGGGCAAAGTGGACATGCTCAGCGCGGGCGGCGAGAAGCGCGACGTCTCGGCGAGCCACACGTGGACGCTGAACGGCATCGAGAAAACCGATTTCGCAAGCGACGGATACCTCTCGAAACTCGGCGACGATTACGTCTTCGAGCTGCTCGGTCGCAATGGCGAGCCGCTCGCGGATCAGCAGGTCGTCTTCACGTTCAAGCACCGCGAGTTTGCGCGCACGAGGATGGCCGCGCTGCGCTCGGATGAAAAAGGCCGCGTGATGCTCGGCGCGCTGCCGGGCATCGTGAGCGTCGCCGCGCAGATTCCGAACGGGCGGCACAGCTCGTGGGATCTCGACACCTTCGAGCGCACCTGGCCCGCGGCGATTCACACGGCGGCGGAGCAGCCGATTCGCGTGCCTGCGCCGGTCAGCATCGAAACGCGGGGAAACCACCCATTTGTGCCGCTGCACTGGCTGAAAGGCCATGTGTCGCTGCTCCGGCTCAATGCGGGAACTTTCACCGCCGACGAATCGGCGAAGGTGAAACTCGACGGCGGCTTCCTCGTCATCGAGGGCCTCGCGCCGGGCGACTACGCGCTGCGTCTGCGCGAGGAGAAGCGTGACATCGCGATCAAGGTGAGCGGCGGAAAACCGAGTCACGGCTGGTATCTCGGCAGCGCGCGCAATTTGCAGGCGAAGGCGGAGGCACCGCTGCACATCACGGATATCGCGACGACACCCGAGGCGATCACCGTGAAGCTCGCGAACACCTCGCCGTTCACGCGTGTCCATTTCGCCGTGTCACGCTTCGAGCCGGGGCGCGGAATCTTTGGCGACTTCGGCGGCTTCACGCGCTTCGGCGCATCGTCGGGCTCGCCCGCGCGGCTGCCGAATCTCTACGCCGCGGGCCGCGAGATCGGTGACGAATACCGCTACATCCTGGATCGCCGGTACCAGAAACTTTTCCCCGGCAATATGCTCACGCGTCCGAGCCTCCTCTTAAATCCGTGGGACAAGCGCACGACCGACGTGCAGGATCTCGCGCAGCAGGCGGGCCAGGCGGCGAGCGCCACGCGCGGGGAGCGGGAGAGCGCACTGCGCCGTGCGGCTGCGGAACAGCAACTGCAGAAAGGTGCGGGCCCCGGCGGCGCGGCGGCAGAATCGAACATTGACTTCCTCGCAGCATCCTCGCCCGCAATCTACAATCTCATCCCGGACAAGGACGGCACCGTGAAGATCGAGCGCAAGCTCCTCGGCGATCGCCAGCATGTGCAGATTTACGCGGAGGATCTCGCGAACGCCGTGTGGCGCACGGTCACGCTGCCGGAGGCGGGAACGAAATTCACCGACCTGCGCCTCGTGCGGAATCTCGATCCCGCGAAGCCATTCACGCAGAAGAAGGAGACGACCGTCGTGCAACCGGGCAAGACGCTCACGCTCGCGGACATTCTCACGAGTGAGTTTGAAACGTATGACACGCTCGGCGGAATTTACTCGCTGCTGAAGACACTGAACGGCGATGCGACGCTCGCGAAGTTTGCGTGGGTGCTCGAATGGCCGAAGCTCAAGGACGACGAGAAGCGCGCGAAGTATTCCGAGTTCGCGTGCCACGAGCTGAATCTCTTCCTCGCGAAAAAGGACGCGGCGTTTTTTGACAAAGTCATCAAGCCGTATCTCGCGAACAAAAAGGATCGGACGTTCATGGATGACTTCCTCCTCGGGAATGATCTCGCGGGCTACCTCCAGCCGTGGGCCTACGCGCGGCTGAATGCCGTCGAGCGCGCGCTGCTCGCACAGCGCACGCCGGGCAATGCCGCGGACACCGCGCGGCATCTGCGCGAACTGTGGGAGATGATCCCGCCAAATCCCGACGCGCAGGATCGGCTCTTCGAGACCGCGCTGCGCGGACGCGCGCTGCAAGGCGAGGGCAAGGGCGACGAATTTGCGGCGTTCAAGCGCGACAAGACGAGGGAGATGGATGCGGTCGAGAAAAGCAAGAGCGTCACCGCGCTTGCAGGCGCAGCCAGACCTGCCTCGCCGCCGCCGATGCCGATGAGCACTCCGGCACCAGGCAGAGCGGGCGGAGGAGGCCTGGCCAACCACGCGCGCGACGGCAAGGAGGCGGCGAGCAAAAAGCCGCAGGAGGCGCTGGAGGCACTTCAGGAAATGCGCAAGGACGTCGCAGGGGCGAAATTCAACGTTGCCCGGAAGCTCGAAGACCGCGCGGAGAGTTTGAAGAAAATGGCGGCCTTCGACAGCGATGCAGCGGCTGCGAACGCCAACCTGGCCGACCTCAACTTTTTCGGCGGCCAAGTCGTGGGGGACGCGCGCGGCGCTGTGCGCGCCTACTACCGGCAGATCGGCGCGACGAAAGAATGGGCGGAGAACAATTACTACCGCCTGCCCATCGAACAGCAGAACGCGCAGCTCGTAACGGTGAATGCATTCTGGCGCGACTACGCCGCGTGGGTCGCGGAGGGATCAAAGGGCGCCTTCGTCTCGCCAAACATCGCCGAGGCCAGCCGCAATTTCACCGAGATGCTGCTCGCGCTCGCGGTGACGGATCTGCCGTTTGACGCGCCGAAGCACACGCAGAAGGCGGACGGGGGACAATTCAACTTCACCGCGGGCGGCGCGGCCATCGTGTATCATAAGGAGATCAAACCCGCCGCGCCCGCGAAGCCCGATCAGGGGCAGCTCCTCGTCTCGCAGACATTCTTCCGCGAAGGCGACCGCACCCGGCAGCAAGGCAATGAGAAGGTGGAAAAATACGTGACCGACGAATTCCTCACCGGCGCGGTCTATGGCGCAAATGTCGTCGTGACGAACCCGACGAGTTCGCCCGTGAAGGCCGAGGTGCTGCTGCAAATCCCGCAGGGCGCACTGCAAGTGCATGGCAGCAAACCCACGGACTCGCTGCGCCTCCGGCTGGAGCCCTACACGACGAAGACGTTCGAGTATTACTTCTATTTCCCCGGCGTGCCGCGCGCGGGGATGAAGTTCCCGCACTACCCGGTGAATGTCGCCGTCGCGGGCCACAGCGCGGCTGCGGCGAAGGCGTTTGAGTTCAACGTCGTCGCGAAGCTCACGCAATTTGACAAGGCGTCTTGGGACTACGTCTCGCAATACGGCACGGACGCGGAGGTGTTCGAGTTCCTCGCGCAGCACAATGTCGAGTCGCTGAACCTCGAACGTATCGCGTGGCGTGTGCGGCAAAGCGCGGAGTTTTTCAAAACGCTCATCGGCGTGATGCTCCAGCGGCACGCGTGGAATCCGGTCATCTACAGCTACGCGGTCGTCCACAACGACACCGCCGCGCTGCGCGAATGGCTGAAGCACCGCGATGATTTCCTGAACGGCTGCGGGCCGTTCCTCGCGTCGAAGCTGATCACGATCGATCCCATCGAGCGCCGCGCCTACGAGCATCTCGAATACAGCCCGCTCGTGAACCAGCGCGCGCACCGGCTCGGCAGCGAGCACCGCATCG
>JANXZI010000131.1 GCA_025355595.1 Spartobacteria bacterium | reverse complement strand
CTCGAAAGTGACGTGCGAATTTTTCGAGTCGAGCCGCAGCGAGAGATCGCGGAGAATCGTCTGGATGTTGTCCACATGCAGCACGGGGCCGAATTCATTCAGCACCTCGACGAAGCGGCTCATGTGCGTGCCCTTGAAATGATGCGGCAAGTCCACGGTGAGCGTGGCCGTCGCGACGGTGTGTTGAAGTTTGCGCGCCTTGTCGCGCACCTGGATCGGATAGCGCAGGCCGCGCACGCCCACGCGATCGATCGCGATGCCACGCCGGTCGCGCTGGCTCTGGGTGTCGTGCAGTTTTTTGATCGGGTGCAATTCCATGCGGCGCGAGTGAGCCGAATCGCGCGCCTTCCCGCAAGAGGCGAGTGCCGGGGAAATGGGAGAGTGCGTTCCTTTTGAAACCACGAATGGGCACGAATACATTTTGCATCCTGCGCTCACGAATGACTCGGCCGCCGAGCGTCATTTTTGTTCATTCGTGTTCATTCGTGGTTGCCTGCACGCTGCGCGCATGAGCACGCCAGCCGCGGGAATTTTCCTCGCATCACCGCCCGTGCGCGCTAGAACCGCGCGTTCTTATGCCAGACGAAATCCGCCAGCTTCGCATCGGCCTGCCCTCGGGAAGCCTGCAGGAGCCGACCATCGCTCTTTTTGCCAAAGCCGGCTTTTCCATCGCCGTCTCCAGCCGCAGCTACAAGCCCGCGGTGGACGATCCCGAACTCGTGATCCGGCTGCTGCGCGCGCAGGAGATTTCGCGTTACGTGGAGCACGGCTTCCTCGATTGCGGGCTCACGGGCCGCGACTGGATCGAGAACAACGGCAGCGACGTGGAGCGCCTGTGCGAACTCGTCTTCAGCAAGACCAGCGCACGCCCAACGCGCTGGGTGCTCTGCGTGCCGGAGGATTCGCCGGTGAAAAGCGTGAAGGACTTGCAGGGAAAAGTGATCGCCACCGAGGCCGTGGAAATGACGCGCGCATTCCTCGCCAAGCACGGCGTCACCGCCGAGGTGGAATTTTCCTGGGGCGCGACCGAGGTGAAAGTGCCCGATCTCGTGGACGCCATCGTGGACGTGACGGAGACCGGTTCGTCCCTGCGCGCGAACAAGCTGCGCATCGTCGAGACGCTCATGGAGAGCGTGCCGCAGTTCATTTCCAACAAGGCCGCTTACGCCGACGTATGGAAACGCGGAAAAATGGATCGCATCGTCCTGTTGCTCCAGGGCGCGCTCGCCGCACGCGATCTCGTCGGCCTGAAGATGAATCTCCCCGAGGAAAAATTGCCGGGCCTTCTCGCCGCGCTCCCCGCATTGCGCAACCCGACCGTCGCGCACCTCGCCGTCCCCGGCTGGGTCGCGATCGAGACGATCATTGATCATAAAGTCGTCCGCGAAATCATCCCGCAGCTCAAATCCCTCGGCGCGGAAGGCATCATCGAGTATCCGCTGAACAAGGTCGTCCACTGAGCGAACCGCGCGAAGAGGCCGCGTGATCTTAAAGCGATCGAAGATTGCATCGCCGCACATGCCCGGCAGAGTCGGCGACAACATGAGCAACGAGCCCGAACCCCAGCAAAGTGCTTCGCCGGCCAATGGCGGAAGCGAACCCCCGAAGAACCAGGACGCAGCAGCGAAAGAGGCGGCGGCCAAAAGCCTCGCACACGCCAAGGAGAGCATGGCTGCGGGCATGGCCAATTTCAAAAACCTCGACGTGCAGACGCAGGTGTATCTCGCCGGGCTCGCCGTCACCGTGCTCTGTTCATTCATCTTCAGCTTTTACTCGGTGAGCGTGAAGGCGGAAGGCGCGATGGCGGAACTCGCCAAAAATCTGTCATCCTCCAGTTCATCAGTCACGGTCTTCAATGCCGGAGCGAATGGTAAGCTGGCCGTGCTGGCCGCACTCGCGGGCATCGGCCTCTGGGTCTGGAATTTCACTGCAAAGAAAAAGGAGGCGTGGGCACCCCTCGCAATCGCGGGCAGCGCCGGAGTCTGTGCGCTCCTGTTCCTCGTGCTCTGGCTGCGCATCCCTTCAGCGCCCTCGATGGAGGGGCTCGGTGTGAAGGTATCTTCAGGCACGACGCTGCTCGGCTTCTGGCTGCCCTTTGCCGGAGCCATCGCCGCGACCGTCGTGTCCGTGAAGCGGATCCTGAATCCGCTGCCGGCACCACCGGCGTAGGCCGACTGCATCGGAACGCAAATGGTGCGGCGCCTCCTTTCCAAAAAGACGCTCATCCTCACCGGCATCGTGCTGGTGCTGGCGGTGGTGATTTTTTACACCGAGGAAAACTGGCGCGGACGCCGGGCGTGGGAGAACTATCGTGCAGCGGCGGAGAAGCGCGGGGCGAAACTTTTCCTCAAGGATTTTATACCCGCCGACATCCCCGACTCGGAGAACTACGCTGCGGTGCCGGTTTTCCGTGATCTCTTCATAAAAAGAACGGATTGTCCGGATCCACGGGCTACTTTCGTATTGCCAAGGCTGTCCGACGAAAAGAACCCCGCATTGCCGGACGATATCAAGGGACGACGCTTCGACGTTGACGGATGGCAGGAATTTTTCGTGAAAACGAAATTGATCCAGGAAAAGACAGAGTCCGCAGCGGGCGACATCCTCCGCGCACTCCGCAAGTACGAGCCCGCGCTCCAGCAGCTCCGCGATGCATCACCGCGTCCGAAATGCAAATTTCAGACGCATTGGGAGGACGGAGCGGGGGCGCATTTGCCGCACCTCGTGGCCGCGCTCCATGCCGTGCGTCTCTTCACCATGAATGCTCAAGCTCATCTGGGAATCGGCAGCAGCCCGGCGGCGCGTGCCGAGGTTGAGCAGGCGTTCAGAATTCATACTGCGCTTTCGTCCGAACCGTCGCTCATCGCTGGTCTCGTCCGTATCAGCATCCTGGCGGTGATCGAGCGCGTCGTCTGGGACGGACTGGCCGGCGGGCAATGGCCGGACGAGGATTTGCACGCAATCGATCCGAGTCAGTCCGGTGATTCGCAGGCGGACTGGATCTGGCACATGCCGGGCGGCTCAGGCGCGCGTTAGGCGCGATTTTCTGGCGCATCGGTGTAACCCAAGCGTGCAATCGCGCTTCGGGATGTTCACATTTGCGCCATGAAGTTTCTCCTCGTCCTGCCAGTCGTCATGTTGATCGGCATACCCGCCGCCGAGGCGCGGCTCGGCGAGACGGAGGGGCAGTCGCAGTTGCGCTACGGGCAGGCGCGCGACGATCTCATGGGGTCGCTCGACAAGCCGCTGATGCCGGGCGCGGTGGAGAAGGCTTACGAATATCAGGGGTGGCGCGTGCGTGCGGCGTTTGCGGGCGGTTTGTGCGTGAGGATCGAATATGTGCATCTGCCGCAGGACGGTGTGCCGCAGAAGATCGCGGACGCGGAGATCGCGGCGATCCTCGATGCGGAGAAGTCGAAATTTTTCTGGCGCGAGGAAAAGCCGACGAAGCAGCCGGGCGCGGCAGGGGACATCGAGAAGGCGATCAAGGGCGCGCTGAATGTGCGCAAGTGGCAGCGGAGCGATCACGCGA
>JANXZI010000520.1 GCA_025355595.1 Spartobacteria bacterium | reverse complement strand
AGATCGAGGTGCAGGCCGATGGAAAATTCCGGATGCGCCATCGCATACGCGACCGCCGATGCGACCGCGGGCTGGCGCACCATGAGGCTCGTGCTGGTGACGATGCCGCGTTCGTGCGCCTCGATGATGCCGCGGTTCGTGCCTTCGCTCAGGCCGAAGTCGTCCGCATTCACGATGAGGTTGCGCCCGCCCATCGCCCGCTATTTTGTCGCCTCGACGAAGAGACTCTCGGCCTCGCGGTTGTCGAGGTCGGTGATCTCGGCCCACGGGCTGCGCGTGACCTTGTGCGAGCAGCGCTCGACTTTTGCGAACCCGGCCTTTTGCAGCATCTCAATGATGAAGTCGTGCGTGAAGAGCAGCTTCGTGTAGCCGTACCAGAGCATCTGCACGATGAACTTTGCGCTCACGCTTTTCACCTCGTCGTCCGGGATGAGGAAATAATCTTTGTCGCCGCGCTGATATGCCGCGAGGCCGATATCCAGATCGGGCAGGCTCACGCGCAGCACGCCGCCGGGCTTCAGCACGCGGCGCAGTTCGGCGAGCGTGGGGACGAGGTCTGGGTAGGAAATCTCCGGCAGCGAATGGATGCTCACGGCGTAGTCGAGGCTGTCGCTTTCGAGCGGCAGGCCCTTGGAAATGTCGGCGACGAGATTCACGCCGGGGTCGTCCTTGAAGTCGGAATTGATCCAGCCTTCAGGCGTCCAGCTCCCGCAGCCCCAGTTGAGGCGTTTGATGGGTGTGTTGCTCATGGTGTCAGCGTATCGGCGGTTGGTGAGGCGGCAATGTCGGCGATGAATTTTGCGAGCACTTTGCGGGAGTCGAAAAATCCCTCCGCGATCTCGCGGGCGGCGTGGCAGTGCGCGGCGTAGTCGCCGGCGATCTCGCGCGCAGCGTGCGCGGCTTCGGCGGGAGTGGAAAATGCGAGGAGGCCTTTTGCCGACGGCAGCGTGCGGCTGAAGCCCGTATCCTGCACGAGCGCGGGGCGGCCCGATGCGAGATAGACTGCGGTGCGGTCGCTGAACCAGCCGCTGTGCGTGTGGACGTACACGCCTTGCGCGACGGAGAATTCCGCGCCGCTCGCGCGCACGAAATTTTGAAATGCTTCCGCCGTGCAGCTTGCCTTCGCGGGATCGGTGATGCACCAGCCTGCGTCTCGCAGCGCGGCGAGATCCTTGTGGTCGCCAGCGTGAATGCCGAGCGCGATCTCGAATGGCAGCGCCGTCTCGCGCGGCAGCGCGATGCACTTGCGGAATTCATGCACCTTCAGTCCGAATGTGCGCCCCTCGAATTCCAGCGGACCGTATGAGCCGCGCCAGTTTGCGACCGTCGTGAAGCGGTCGAACGTTGCGCCCTCCACGGCCGGCCACGCGTCGAGCACAACGGGCGGGCGCACTTTTTTCCACACGAAGCCGCACGTCGGTATCACGCAGCAGGGCGCGCCGATAGCTTCACCGATCGTGAAATGCGCGTCGTGCCGTTCGAGCCCGAGCTTCGCGCCCTGCGAATGCCAGATCTGCGTGAAGCCGGGATCAATGTCCACATACACACGGCGCGCGACGCGCTCGAAAATCGCGTCGTGCGCGAGGTGGCCGCTGATGTTCACGAGCGCATCCGCACCATTTGCAAATTCCAGCACGCGCGCGAGCGGCCAGCCGCACAGCGCGCCGTTTTCACCAAGCAGCGTCGCGGACTCCGCGAGGCCGTGGCGTTCCATCGTGCTGCGGAAAAATTCCTCCGCGCCCGCGGGTGCGCCAGGCTGGAGCTGCTCGACGAAATGCACCTCGAACCCAAGCTGCCGCAGGCCGAGCATCCAGTTCAGCCGCACCCAAGCCTCTCCGCCTTGCCCGGCTTTGTTCGCGACTGCGCCGCTGAGGATGATGCGGCCCTTGCTCACAGGAGTTTTTCGAGCAGCCGCCGGAGCACCTTGTCGGAATCGAAATGCTGTTCGGCGATCGCGCGCGCGGCACGGCAGTGCGTGTCGTAGGCGCAGCGGATTTTTTCCACGCTGGCCTCCGCCTCTTCGGGCGTGGTGAAGGCGAGCAGCCCTTCGCCGGTGGGATAATTTTTCGAGAAGCCGGTGTCCTGCGCGAGCACGGGCTTGCCGCTCGCGAGGTAGCAGATGCTGCGGTCGCTCACCCAACCGCTGTTGCTCTGCACATACATATTTTTCGCGACCATCAGCTCGGCCTTCGAGTGCTGGATGTAGGTGCGGTAGTCCGACGGCGCGGCGACGAGCGCGCGCGGATCGGAGAGGCGCCAGCCGTTTTCGCGGAGCAGTGCGATGTCCTTGGCGTCGCTGGCGTCAATGTCGAGCGCGAGGTCGAACTGCTGGCCGGTGCGCTGCGGGAGCGCGGTGAATTTCCGGAACTCATGGACGCGCAGGCCGTACGTTTTCCCCGCGTACTCGACGGGGCCAAACGGACCGCGCCAGCTCACGATGCTCGTGAATGCGGCGTCCGGGGGCGCAGGCGTCGCGGGCCAGTGCTCCAGCACGACGGGCTGCGGCGTGGTGATCCAGCCGAGGCCACACTGCGGGATTGTGCAGTCCGCGCGCCCGATGTTTTCGCCGATGGTCACATAGGCGTCGTGTCCGCCGAAGACGGTGGCGAGGCCGAGTTCCTGCCACATTTGCCCGAAGCCCGGATCAATATCGAGGAAGGCGCGACGCCGAGGGCGGTCGAGGATTTCTCGGTCGGAAAGA
>JANXZI010000060.1 GCA_025355595.1 Spartobacteria bacterium | reverse complement strand
CGCGGAAGCGGAGGGCGTTTCAGTCGGGAAGGTGATCGAGCGCGTGCTCGCGGAGGTGACGTGAGCGCGCTGGTAAATCATCCGCCGCCCTGCTAATTTCCCCTCGCATGACCACCAAACGCGAAAAGCTCGATCCAAGCTGGCACAAGGCCCGCGTCGCTGCGCGCATCTGGCTGAAGGCAAAGTCGGGCAAAACACTTTCCACGCGCGACAAGAGGCTGGCGCGGCTTTTCGCAAATGACAGGGCGGTGGAGGATCGGCTGATTGATCAGGGCGTGGCCTATTGGGTCGCACCGTGGATGCGTGACCGGGACGGAAACCGAATTCGGAGAGTGTGCAATGTTGTGGTCGCCGCAAATTGACTGGAGCGCGCCTGCTGGCGTGGCGTTGAAGGCGCTGTTTGCGGCGCTGCCGAAGGATCGTGAATTTCAGCTCACGCTGTTTGGATCCTCGCCGCTGCAAATTGCGCTCGATTCGAATTTCCTCAGCGCCGATGTGGACATGTTCCCGAATGCCGGGGACGCTGATTTGTTGAATGAGGCGGTGAAGCGCGCGGGTCTCGAGAAGAGCGAGGAGCGGATGTATGTCCAAGTCTGCAACCACTGGAATTTTCGCACTAGTCCGCGCTGGAAGGATCGCGCCTTTCACACCCAGGTCGGGAATGTGCGGCTCACTTTGCCGCATCCTTTCGACATTCTCATCGCCAAGCTCCATCGCCTTGCGGACAAGGATCTCGCGGCATTCCGGCTGGTAATCGATCGCACGGGACACCCGACTGAGGACGAGATGCGGTCTGAACTTCAGGCCGCGCTGGATCTTTTTCGCCCGAACTTTGATGAAGAAATGATCGGCGACATCACCACGAACACGCGTGTGCTGTGGAACGAGATTTGGAAAAAGGACATCAATGTGCGGCAGGAGATCATCGCGCCGGCGGTCGCCGTGCGGAACGAAGGATACCGCCAGCAGATGTCCGAGGTGGATTACCGCGCACAACTCCGAAAGCTCGGCGAAGCATGACCGCCGCAGCGCCTGCCGCCGGAACGATGCTGGATCCGAAGGCGCTGATGGCGATTCGCAATCTCGAACTCCGCGCGCGCACCGTGGTCGAGGGGTTTTGGCACGGGATTCATCGCAGCCCGTATCACGGGTTTTCGGTCGAGTTCACGGAATATAGACCGTATGCGCAGGGCGATGATCCGCGGTATCTTGACTGGCGGCTCGTGGCGCGGACGGATCGCTACTTCATCAAAAAATTTGAGGACGAGACGAACCTGCGGTGCAGCCTGCTCGTGGATGGCAGCCGCTCGATGTCATTCGGCTCGCGCGGATACACGAAGGCAGACTATGCGCGCACGCTCGCGGCGACGCTGGCGTATTTTCTCTCGCACCAGGGCGACGCGACGGGGCTGCTCACGTTCGACGAGCAGGTGCGCGAATATCTGCCGGCGCGGAATCGTCCGGGGCATTTGCGGCATCTCATGCTCGCGCTGGAAAAGCCGGGCGGCGGGACGAGCACGGATGTCGCCGCGCCGCTGCGCCGCGTCGCGGAACTGGTGCGGAAGCGGAGTCTCATCGTGCTCATCAGCGATCTGCTCGCGCCGGTGGAATCGCTCGCGGGGCCGCTGGCATTGCTCACGGCGAGCAGGCATGAGGTTGTCGTTTTCCAGGTGCTCGATCCGGCGGAGCGGACTTTTGATTTCGATCAGGCCGCGCGCTTTCTCGACATGGAGAGCGGGCGCGATCTGTTCCTCGATCCTGCGCTGGCGCGCGCGGAATACGTGCGGAAGCTCGAAGCGCATGTGGAGGCCGTGCGCGGCGAATGCCAGAAGCTTGGCATCTCACATGTGCTGCTCGACACATCGCAGCCGCTGGAACTCGCACTGTTTGATTTTCTGAAGGCGCGGCAGGGGCGCGGAAAATTCATCCGGCGGAAAGGCGCGGCGGCATGAACTTTCTGTCCCCGCTGTTTCTGCTGGGCGCGCTGGCCGTCGCGGGACCGATCGTTTTTCACCTCATCCGGCGGACGACGCGCGAGGTGAAGCCGTTCAGTTCGCTCATGTTTCTCCAGCCCACGCCGCCACGCGTGACGAGCCGGAGCCGCATCGAAAACTGGTGGCTGCTGCTGCTGCGCTGCCTCGTGCTGCTCGCGCTCGCGCTCGGCTTTGCGCGTCCGTTTTTCCGCGAAAGCAGTGCGCAGAAATCCGGTGCAAACGGGCCGGGGCGGCGGCTCGCGATCCTCGTGGACACGAGCGCGAGCATGAGACGTGAGACGCTGTGGAAGCAGGCGCAGGAAAAGGCGGAGGCGCTGCTGCGTGCGACGACGCTGGCTGACAATGTCGCGGTCGTCACCTTCGATCGCACTTCGCGCGTGCTGATGGACATGGAGCGCTGGCGCACGACGCCACTCGGCGAGCGCGTGCCCGGCGCGGTGCGGCAGCTCGCCGCAGTGAGCCCCGGATGGGGCGGCACGAATCTAGGCGCGTCTATCCTCCAGGCGCTCGATATGATCAGCGGTGCGCGCGAGGCCGTGCCGACTCGCGGCGAGATCGTCGTCATCACCGATATGCAGGAAGGCACGCGGCTCGACGGACTCCAGGGCCTCGAATGGCCGGCGAATGTGACCGTGCGTTTCGAGACAGTGACCGCGGTGAAAACCGGCAATGCCGCGCCGCAGTGGCTCGTCGGCGGCGAGGAAAAGGAATCGCAGGACACAACTGGCGGGATGCGCGTGCGCGTGAGCAATGCGGCGGAGGCGAAGACGGAACGCTTTCGTCTGGCGTGGGGCGCTGCTGCGGATGCGGCGCTCGATGTCTATGTCCCGGCGGGCCAGAGCCGCGTGGTGCGCGTGCCGAAGCTGCCCGACGGCGTGGAAAAACTCACGCTCACCGGCGACGACACGGATTTCGACAACACGCTCTGGCTGCTCCCGCCGCAGCCGCGACGGATGCCGGTGATGTTTCTCGGCTCGGATGCGGACGATGACACGCGCGGCTCGCTGTTCTATCTGCGACGCGCGTTTCAGCAGACAGTGCAGGAGATCATCGAGATCACCGCGCGTCGGGCAAACGATCCCGTTGCCGCGTTCGAGTTCCAGCAGACGCAGCTCGTCGTCCTCGGCGACGACGCGACGGATGCGCAGGTCGCCGCAGCGCGGCAGTTCGCCCGCGATGGCAGGCTCGTCGTCGTGCCTCTCACCGACACAAAGAGCGCGGCGCTGCTCGGGCGCTTGCTCGAAATCCCCGACCTTGCCGCCGAGGAAGCGACTGTGCGCGAATACGCGCTGCTCGCGCAGATTGATTTCCAAAGCCCGCTGTTCGCGCCATTCGCCGATCCGCGCTTCAGCGACTTCACGAAGATTCATTTCTGGCACCACCGCCGCATTGATTCCGCGATGCTGGCCGGCGCGCGGGTGCTCGCGAGTTTCGAGAGCCGCGACCCGGCGGTGCTACGCGTGCCGCTCGGCAAGGGCGCAGTGATTGTGCTCACGAGCAGTTGGCGTCCGGCGGACAGCCAGCTTGCGCTGTCGTCGAAATTTGTCCCGCTGCTGCACGCGATTCTCGACGAGAGTGCGGGGCTGCCTCCGGCGCGCGCGCAGTATTTTGTCGGCGACGAAATCGCGCTGCCTCCGGGCGCGCAGCCGTTCACGATGCGCAAACCGGACGGCACGGAGGCTCCGGTGGCGGCGGGCGGAAAATTCACCGCGACCGATCAGCCGGGAATCTATGTCGCGAATCCCGGCGAGCTTCGCTTCGTCGTGAATCTCGATCCCGAGGAGAGCCGCATGTCGCCGCTCGCGCCAGACCGTCTCGCGTCGCTCGCTCTGCCGATGGAGCACAAGGTTGCGCCCGCGTCGGCTGCGGAGGCAGGCATCCACGCCGCCGCGAACGAGGCCGAACAGAAGCACAAACTGTGGCGCTGGCTCGTCATCGCCGCGGTGATGTTCCTGCTGGTGGAAACCGCCATCGCTGCGAAGCTCTCCGCAACCAAACGCAACCCCGAGGTCACCTCATGACACTCCCTCTGCTCAAGTCCGCACTGGAGCCGGTCGTCCGGCGTCAGAAACTTCTCCGTCTCATGCTGTGGCTGGTGGCGGGATGGCTGGCTCTCGGGGCCGCGGGATTTTTTCTGTGGCGTGAAAATCTGCGCGGGCCGCTCGCGATCACGGGTTTGATTTTTGGTGCGGTCGCCGTGTGGGTTATCGCACGGCAGATGATCGCGGCATGGGTTCCGGACTACATGGCGATTGCGCGGAGCGTGGAGCAGCTGCACCCGGATTTGCATGCGCTGCTCGTCACGGCGATCGAGCAGCGGCCCGACCATGCGACGGGCAAGCTCAGCTTTCTCCAGCAGCGCGTCGTCGCCGATGCGGTGGCAGAAGTGCGGAAGCGTGACTGCGTGGAGACGGTGCCCGGCTGGCAGTTGGCGGGTGCGACGGTGCTGCAATTCGCGATGCTGGCGCTGCTCGGGTTGTCCGTCACCGGCCTGCTGCCGTCGTCGGAAAGTGCGCGGCCTGCTGTGGCGAGCCGGAGCGAGGAAGAGATGTCGGTCACGCCGGGCGATGTGGAATTGGAACGCGGCAGTGGGCTCGTGGTGCTGGCGAAATTTGGACGCGATGTTCCGAGCGAGGCGGCGCTCGTGCTGAGTCCGGTGAATGCGGCGGCGAAGCGCATCGCGCTGGTGAAAAATCTCGATGACCCGGTCTTTGGCGGCGGCGTGCCGGAGGTGACGGGCGATCTCTCGTATCGTGTGGAATATGCGGGACGCGCCTCGCGGGATTTC
>JANXZI010000509.1 GCA_025355595.1 Spartobacteria bacterium | reverse complement strand
GTGGGCCGTCGCGTGCATCCTGCCAAAAATCAGGAGCAACACAAAAAGCCGCTGGAGGAGCGCGTTCATCGCGCGGCCCATCACGCCACGTCGAGCCGGTTTTTCAACGCCCAAATGTGCGCCTTGAGCGTGAGCTCGGCCATTGTGAAGGGCTTGCCGATGAAGTCGCTCGCGCCCTTGCGCCTGCTGCGCTCACGGGTCTGCGGGGTGTCATCGCCGGTGACGAAGACGATGGGCGTGCGGTCGTGCTTGGGCAGGCCGCGGATGCTGGCGCACATGTCGAGGCCGTTCATGTCGGGCAGGCCGATGTCGAGGAGGATGACGTCGCAGTGGTTGTCCTGGAGGGTGTCGAGCGCGGCGCGCGCGTCCGCGCAGCCGATGGAGCGGAGGTTCGTGATTTCGAGCGAGGCGGTGATGACGGCGAGGAGATCCGGATCGTCGTCCACGGCGATGACGGTGGCGGGCGCGAGCTTGCCTGCGCGCGGGAGCATGTCGTGCGTGAGGATGTGGCTGAGCAGGACGAGCGCCTGGATCGCGGTCTGGATCGTGCCGGGTGCGAGCGCGGGCGTGAGGCGCGTGGTGTCCTGGAAAAGGGTGTCGAGCCCGGAGACGATCGTGGCGACGGGATGCGGGCCGAGGATGGCGGCGATGCGGTAGGTGTCGCCGAGGATGGCGGTGAATTCATCGAACGCGCGCTGGCCCGCAGGGTGAAGCACGAGGGCGGAGGCTTTCGCGCGGAGCCTGCCGGTGAGGTCGGAGATTTCCTGGAAAGGAGAATCGAGCGCGGGTGAGGGGAGGATGGCGAGCGGCGCGGGGCGGATCGCGGTGTCGGAGATCGGCGGAGTGAACCGGGCCCTCGCAAATCCCGCTCCGCCGCCGCCTGCGGCGATGCGCGCGACCTGCACGCTGGCACCGAGACCGGCGGCGGTGCGCAGTCCGTGCAGCTCGTCGAGCAGCGCCCTGTTTTCATCGAGGAGGGAATCGCGATCGACCGTGAGTTCCTTCACCTGCTGGCGGAGCTGGCCGATGTCGGACTCTGCGTCACGGCGGAACATTTTCACGCTACCGAGGATCGCGAGCTGGTTTTTCTGTTCGGAAACTCTGGAGATCAGCTCGTCGTTCTGCCGGCGGAGGACGCCGATCATTTTGCGCAGCGTGCCGATCTCACGCGTGCCGACGGACGCTTCGTCCGGCAGGAAGTCGCATTCCACGGTGCCGAGGACGAGCCTGCACGCGCCCGGCAGCTCGGCCTCGCTGAAGGTGACGCCCTCGATGAACGAGCAGTTCGTCGAGCCAAGGTCGCGGATGACGTGGCGCCCGTTGCGGAAGATGATCTCGGCGTGGTGCTTCGAGACGGTGTCGTGTGCGATGCGGATGTCGTTGTCCGAATGGCGTCCGATCGTGATCCGTTCGCCGCTGAGGGTGAAGGTCATGTCTCCCGATTCGGGGTGGCGGACGAGTAGTTTCGGCATGGGAAATTTGCGTGCCGTCGCACGCTTGAAAACGAGAGAGCAATTCGGGTGCCGATCCCCGCGCCACGAATGGAGCGCCATCCGTCCCCGGCGGCCACCCGCGCGCGCGCCTCGCTGCGGCAAAAGTGCAGCCGCTTTCAAAGTTCCGAGTTCTGAGTTCCGAGTTCCAAGTTCAGCCCGCCGCAGGCGTGGTGTGAATCGGGATGCGCGCTCTGAATTCACTGTGCCGCTGCGCGGGGCTGAACTTAGAACTCGGAACTCGGAACTCGGAACTCAGAAAGCCGATGCGGCTACACTTTTACTTAAACCGCTCCAGTCGCACGAAAGCCGCCGGGACGGGCGGCGCTCCGCCCTACGCCGCTCCGCGCGTGATGCGCCACAGCTCGCGCGTCTGCGCGATGATCCGCCGGAGCACCTCGGGCGTGACGGCCTGCTTCGGGTCGTCGCCGATGCCTTTTCCAGGATGCACATTGCACTCGATGCACAGCCCATCCGCGCCGTACGCGATCGCGGCGAGCGATGCGGCGGGGACGTACGAGGCCTTGCCGACGCTGTGCGAGGGATCCACGATGACTGGTGCCCAAGTGCGCTCTTTCAAAAGCGGGACGATGCTTTCATCCGGGTGGTTCCGGTAGCCGTCGAGCGTCGGCTGAGTGCCGCGCGGGCAGAGGATCACATTCGGATTGCCGAGCTGCACGATGTATTCCGCCGCGGAGATGAACTCCTGCACGGAGCCGAGATGCATGCCGCGCTTCAGCAGCACGCACACGTCGCGGCCCGCGATGGCCTGGCCGATTTGCCGGAGGAGCGAATAGTTCAGCGCATTGCGCGCGCCGACCTGGAGGCAATGCACGCCGGCCTCGATCGCGAGGCGCAGGTGCTCCTCGTCCATGACTTCCGTGTCCACGGGCAGGCCGGTCTGCCGGCTTGCTTCCATGAGCACGAGCAGCGCTTTCGCGTCGCCCTGGTAGCTGTAGGGATTTGTGCGCGGCTTCCACACACCGCCGCGCAGCGCGTGTGCGCCGGCGTCCTTCACCGCGTGCGCGGTCTCGATGGTGAGGTTCGGATTTTTCGGATCAATGGTGCACGGCCCAGCGCAGAAGAACGGCTCATTGCCAAGCGTAACTCCGCCCATTTTCACCCGGTGCGACGAGAGGCTGGAGCGGATGTCCATGAGCTTGTGCGGGCTCTGGATGCGGTCCACGCGGTTGATGTACGGCAGGCCCTCGATCTTCGTGACCATGTCGTCGTTCCGCTCGTCGCCGACGATGGCATACACGCTGCGTTCCGCGCCTTTGATGACCATCACCTTGCAGCCGTACGCGGTGAGGATGTCGGTGACTTCCTGAAGCTGCCCGTCGGAGAGCGCGTTGACATTTGGGATGATCATGGCCGGAAAAAATGGGTCGCGAAGCTACCCGCCGCCCATGCAGCGGCCAAGGATTTCTTCCGTCAGTCGGCAGCGGGAAAATACCCGCGCGCCGGGGCCGGAACGTGCTTTCTCAGACTGCAACACCCATCTGAAACCATGGCCCGCGAAATCAAACTGAATGGACGCGAACTCAGCGTCATGCGGACGATTGGATTCGGACTCGGCGTCCCCGGCGCGGAAATCCAGGAGCGGACGAACATCGATCCGGAGGATCTCTGCGACCTGCTGAACACGCTCCTCGACATCGGCTACCTCGAGACTGAAACCATGAAGGAGCGCGTGACGCTGGAGGAGATGCTGGTGGAAATCTTCGAGATCAATCCGAGCTACGCCAGCGATCTGAAAGTGGCGATGCGCCGCTGAGGTGTGCGACGCGTTAGCCTTTCGTCACGATTTCATCGAGGCTGAAAAGTGCGCGCACGAGTGCGGTCCACACGGCGGCGGCGGCGGACGGTTTTGCGTCCGTGGACCGGGCGCGTTGGGCCTCGAAAAAGTCCAGCAGTGTCGCGCGCTCATCGTCGGCGGGCTTGCGGCAGAGGATGCGGCGGAATGCCTCGTCCAGCTTTTCCGCATCGGTCGCCTTGCGCCCGGCGAGCATTTTTCCGAAGGCCTGGGCAGCCTCCGTAAAGACCACGTCGTTCAGCAGCGTGAGCGCCTGCAGCGGAGTGTCGGAGACCTCGCGCCGTCCAACGCATACCTCACCGCTTGGAGCGTCGAATGTGGTGAACATCGCATAGGGCGCGGTTCTCTTGCTGAAAGTATACAATCCGCGTCG
>JANXZI010000713.1 GCA_025355595.1 Spartobacteria bacterium | reverse complement strand
AAAAAGCGGGCGAAAGTCCCGCAGGGACGAAAGAACGGCTTCGAGGCGTGAAACTCTGCCGTCCCTGCGGGACTCGATTCCTCTGCGCGTTCCTTGCCCAGCACTGAAGTGCTGGGCTATTTTCTCCCGTGGCTGACTTTTTACACAGTCTCTGAGACGCATCACTCCGATTCACGAGGACCGAGTTCCGCCGAGCGTCGAGCGAATGCTTTGCGGCGGCCTTCATCGCAGCGCGCCGCAATCTCCGCGATCTCCGCGAGATGCGGCTTTGCCTCCGCGGCAGGCACGCCGAGAAACCAATCCATCTGCAAAGTGGCCCGCCCCTCCGCAAGCCCGAGCAGCCGCGCGCGGAACGCCGCATCGTCCGGCACCGCCATCCGCATTTGCCCAAAAACACCCGGCGCCTCCGGCCCCGTGCTGCGGCGCAGCGCCTCCGCCCACGCGATGAAGGCCAACTCCGGTTGCCGACGAATCCAGAATCGTCCCTCCTGCAGCGGGATCTCCGCGTAGTGCGGCTCCAGCAGCCGCGCGCGACGGAAATCCGCCACCGCCTCCACCACCTTGCCCGTGCATGCGAGCGCGCCAGCCCTCGTAAAATACGGCCGCCAATCCAGCGGCGCGCGCGCGATGGCGCGATTCGCGGATTCCACCGCCGCGGCGAAGCGCCCCTCGCTGGCGAGTGCTTCGGCATGCGCGGCATCATTGGTAAAATTCATCCACCACGCCGCCAGCGCGACCATCGCCAGACCGAGCGCGCGCCATGCCGGGACTGGGAAGCGCGACGGCATGCCGGGCACATTGTCCTTTCGCGCTAAAGCGAGCACCAGCAGCGCCGCCAGCACCGAACCGAGCCGGTGCCCCGGCACATCCAGAAATCCGTGAAACACCGCCGCCGCCGTCGCCGCGAGAGCGGCACCGCGCAGCCGGCGTTGCGTCCCGCGCTTCAGCGGCAGCGCGCCTGCAAAGGCGATCCACACAGCCACCAGGCCCAGCGCCGCACCCGCCAGCCCGGTCTCCGAAGCCAGCCACAGCCAGTCACTTTCCGGATGGATCACGCCGGACTGGATCACGGATTGCACGCGGTAAAATGGAAACAGCGCGGCGAAATTTCCGAGCCCCGATCCGTACAGCGGCGATGCCTCGATCAAATCCACCGCATCGCTCCAGATGCGGAATCGGAAGTCCTCCGCCCAGTTCTGATCACCGGCGAAACGTCCCGCAATCGCTCCGCCAAACACGAGCAGCGCCGACGCCACCACGAACAGTGCGGACAGCCCGAGCAGCAGGATTTTCCACGACCTGCGCGTCCACGCGACCGAGACATTCCACAGCCCGAGCGCGGAGAAAAACATGACGATGCCGCCACGGGAATACGTCGTCGCGAGCGCCGCGAGGATCACGCCGCCCGCGAGGAGCCACGGCACCACGCGGGCCTTGCTGCGCCGCAGCACATCCGCCGCGCAGCCCACCGCGAGCACGCCGCCGAGTGCAAGCACATGCGCGGTGTGGTTGCGGTTTGGGAACGGCCCGTGCCCTTCGGACGAAAGCCATCCCGGCAGCGTCCAGCCGGTCCAGCATTGTGCGAGGACCGCCATGGCGAGCGCCGCGAGCCCGCACACAAAAATGCGCGCGGCGAGACGACGTGATGCCGCGTCCCACGGGCTCGCCATGAGCCAGCCCATCCACACAATTCCGGATGCGAGCAAAAGCCATGCCTCGAGCGTGAGGCGCGGCTGCGGCGAGAGGCCCGCGGGCAGCGCGATGCCCGCATCCTGCACCACACCGCGCCATGCTGCCGTGTGGAACCATGCCGACGGCAGCGCGCCCGCAGCCGCGAGTGCGAGCAGTCCGAGCACAGCGAGCGTCCACTTTCGATCCGGCCACGATGCCGGCGGCGCGAAGATGATCAGCAAGCCCATCGCCGCGAGCACGATCGCCTGCGGCACCCGTTCCGTCGCACCGCCCATGAAGATCGCGGCGATGATCACGACGACAGCGGACACCCGCGCCGGCACTTTGAAAATCGGGATGGGCTGCGCCTCGTTCATGCGATGCGCGCACTGAAACACACTCGGCGACGCGAACGCCAACCATACCGTAGCCGCCGACCGGAAGGAGGCGGGCTGATCAAAATGACGAATGACGAGTCGGCTTCGAACTTCGTCATTCGTCATTCCGCCCCCCCCGCTACCCGCCCGCCGCGCCTTCGCCGCCGGGTTTGGTCATGTCCGCCGGATCCAGTGCGGCGGTGAGCTGATCTTCCGGCAGGATGTTTTTCTCGCGGCAAAGCTGGCGG
>JANXZI010000703.1 GCA_025355595.1 Spartobacteria bacterium | reverse complement strand
TCCTTCTCGCCGTGCCTTTCGCGCTGAGCGGCGGTGTGTTTTTGCAATACGCGCTCGGGTGGCATTTCAGCGTGGCGGTTTGGGTGGGTTACATCGCGCTGTTTGGCACCGCGATTCAGACCGCCGTGGTCATGGTCGTGTATCTCGAAGAAGCCGTGCAGCGGAAACGCCAGCAACTCGGCGCGGCTTTCGAGCGCGCGGATCTCATCGCAGCGGTCAAGGAAGGCGCACGCCTGCGACTGCGCCCGAAAGTGATGACGGTCGCCACCATCATCGCCAGCCTGCTGCCGATCCTGTGGAGCCGTCACGCTGGCTCGGAAGTAATGAAGCCACTCGCCACTCCCATCATCGGCGGAATGCTCAGCAGCCTCGTCCACATTCTCCTTGTCACGCCCGTCATCTTCGTCTGGCTGCGACGCGGTGAGGTGGGCCGGACAACAAGGGCCTCATCAAGCCCGCGATGACCGACACCGTTCACATCAACGTCTGTCACCGCTGTCGCGGCGGCCTGAACCGGCGCGGCTCATCTTCCTTGAGACGCCCGCCCTGAATCGGCCTCGCCGGGAACGTCAGCAGCGGTGGAATTGTCATGGGGTTGGAGTCTCTGTTTTGGAAGGACCGGATTCCGCGTTTATCAGGCGAATTTGGCCCTCGATTTCCGCGCCGAGGGTGGAGGGATTGGCGCTCATCTCAGAATCACGAACGGCCTTCGAGTGGATGGCGTGCGCAGCGGCTTCGAGGTCTTCGAGCGTGGTGACGCAACGCTCGCCGCCGAAGATGGAGAGGACGATTTCAGTCTTCATCGGGAAGCATCACGGTGATTGCTGGCTGCGGGTCATCGATGTCGCGCGGGCCGCACATGGCCTTGAGGTTCACGAGCGGCGGTGTGCGGTCGCGGTTGTCATTGCGGACGTGCAGGCCGAAGAGCATCTGCGGGCCGCTCGTGCGACGGGCGGCGTCACGGAGCATCCACACGATGTCCCACAGGCGGCCTTTCTCGTCCTGACAACGCACGCCGTCGGGCACGGTCACGTAGCTCTCCCACACGGCGCGGGTAAGATAGACCGGGAACTTCAACCCGGCCTCCCGCGCCACTTCGCTCACATCGATCTGCACACCATCAGCGAGCGCGTCTTTGCGCGTGTAGGCGTAGATCACTTCCGCGCCGGCGAACGGGTCTTGCGCTTCGTCCATCAGCGCGACGTTCTCGATGTGACGAGTGAGCGCGTCGGTGCGCTTGCTCTGCCACGGCACGAGTTCCAGCGGGCCGTGGAGGCGCTCCATCGCGCTCCGCAGCTCCGCCGCCGATTCATCATCGGCGGCGGTGAACACGCCCGCAAGGTTCGCGTTGCTCGCCGCCGTGTTCGTCGGCGAACTCACCCAGCGCCCATCAGCGAGTCGGAGCGTGAACTTATTGCCGACGCCCTCCGGCGTCGCCCTGCGGGCGGGCCTGTCGTCCCGGCTATCGCGCTCCGCGCTATTCATCGTCGCTCCCTCCGCGCCCGAGCTTCGTCTTCACGCTCGCACTGATGGGCACGACCTTATCGAGTTCGTGATTCTGCTCCACGGAGAACAGCGTGTGCCGCGCGGCGTGAACCGAGCGGAGCGAGATAGCCAAAGGGCGGAGCCTTTGCCCGCAGGGCAGCGCCGGAGGGCGCTGGCAAACTCCTTCGTCGGCTTGATGGTCGCCTTCGCCGAGAGCGCCGCGCTCGCCCCGTGGCGTGCGAACAACTCCTGCAACTCCGCGAGTAGCGGGTCCACCGCGGCGTCAGGGATCACGTCGCCTTTGATCTTCAACTCGAAGGACTGCTTGAAATACCGCGCAGCGTGTTCACCGGCGAGGCGCGTGATGGCGGGTTCGTCGGCGGTGCCGCGATATGAGTTGGAGAACCCGACGCGCACGACCTTGCCGTCTGCCGAGCGCGCCTCGACCGACGAGGCGATGGCGTGCTGGCCGTGGTGATGGGTGAAGTAGAACGGCTTCGCGATGGCGATCAACTCGGCCTTTTGCCGCTCCGGCGGCCATGCAGGATGCGCTCCGCGACTTCATCCGAAAGGCGCTGCCGCGCCACGCATTCCAGTTCGAGCGCGCCTTCGAGAGCTTCGACTTGCGCGCTCTTGTCGAGGATGCTGGTGACGATTTCAGCGACTTGCCCGTCGGGGTCGGGCAACAGCGGGTAGGCTTTCGCCACGCAGACGCCGTTCTACTTCACCCATCACCACGGGCAGCACGCCATCGCCTCGTCCGTCGAGGCGCGCTCGGCAGACGGCAAGGTCGTGCGCGTTGGGTTTTGCCGCTCCGGCGGCTACGCGTGATGC
>JANXZI010000612.1 GCA_025355595.1 Spartobacteria bacterium | reverse complement strand
CCCCTGCGGCTCGTCGAGCGGCGGCTGGCCGATGCGGTCAAAATTCCCGCTGCCCCGGATCGTCAGTTTCATGCTCACCGGCTCGCCGACCTTCACGCGCCCCGGCGTGCCGGTCGCGCTGAAATCAAACTTCCCGACCGCGCCGGAAAAATCCTTCGGCCTGCCGATCACCGGCAGCGGCTTCACGTCGAGTTCCAGCACCGGCGCGCTCACCGTCAATTCCTGCGCCGGGCCCATGCCGCTCGAAAACAGGTCGAACCGCTGCCGCCTGCGGTCGGCCCTCGACACGACGAGATTCACCGGCACCGGCCCGATGGCAATTTTGCCCGCCTTGCCGGGCGCGATCACCGTGTTGAACGTCACAAGATTGTAGGGCTTTCCCTCGAGCTGAATCGTGCGTTCGGTGGGCTTCCCAAACGGGCGCGTCGTGAAGCCGTCGCCGTTCAGCGCGGGCATCGAGCGCATCTCCCAGCGCGCCGTCGCGTCGAGGTAGAGCCGCACCTCCATCGGCACGACTTCGCCGACGTAGAGCGATTTTTTCGGCAGGGAGATTTTTGCAAAGGCAAAGTCGCCGGCTTCCTTCACCTTTTCGCCGGCACTGACCGTCAGCGTCGCCGGCAGCGTCTTCAAGATCTGTCCTCCGACGCGCACATCCAGCGCGGGAATTGTAAATTTTCCCTCGCGCTTCGGCACGAGCACCCAGGTGAGAATCAGCCGATTGGATACGTTCCCATTGATGAAACTCATCTGGCGGTTCACGTTCGGACCACGGACTTCGATGCCATCCACACTTGGCGCGGGCGGATCGTCCGGCGTATTCCCGCCCTCGATGGTCAACTCGTATTCCACGGCCTCGCCGACGCTCGCGGCGTGTATGGAAAGCAGGCCGCGCACCTTGCTTTCCGCGAGTGCCGCGCACAGCGGCAGCAGCAGCGCGAGCAGTGTCGCGAGACGGAAACGGACGCGGGAAAAAATGGCGGGCGACATCGTGCAGGCTACCAGTTCTTGAAAGGCCGGGCCGGATTTTTCTGCGGCTCATCCTTCGGGTCGAGCAGACGCACGCGGCGATCCACGCGCTTGAGCGCTTCGAGGATTTGCGCCGCATCCTTCTCGGTCATGCGGCCTTCCTGTGCGGCTTGCGCAGCCTCCGCGGCCTCGGCTGCCGGGTCCTCCTTGCCGGGCTCCTGCTGGCCGGGGTTCGCCGCCTTCACCTCGCCGGACTTCTCCTTCTCGTCCTTGCCATCCTTCGGCTGCGTCTGCGGCTTGTCGCCCTCCTTGTCATCGGGTTTCTGCTGCTGGCCGTCCTTTTTCTGCGCGCCGGGATCTTCCTTGCCGTCCTTCGGCTGAGACTGCTGGCCGTCCTTCTTATCCTGCGAATCCTTCTTCTCGCCTTCCTTGCCGTCCTTGGACTGCTGCTCCTTCTCGTCCTTCTTGCCCTGCTCGCTCTTCTCGTCCTTGCCCGAGCCGTCCTTCTTCTGCTGTTCGTCCTTCTTATCTTCCTTGTCCTTTCCACCCTGCGATGAGTCCTGCTTGTCCTGCTGATCCTTCTTCTGCTCGTCTTTATTGTCGTCCTTCTTGTCGTCCTTCTTTTGATCCTCCTGATCCTTTTTCTCCTGCTGCTCCTCCTTCTCAAGGTCGGCGATCAGTTTCGCCACGATGTCGCGGTTGTGCTTCGCGTCCTCGTGCTTTGATTCGGATTTCAGCACTTCGTCGTACTGCTGCACGGAGTCGCGCAGGTCGCCGAGCTTTTCCTCCTTTTTCTCATGCTTCACGCCACGGCGCGCGAGCGTGTTCGCGAGATTGTAGGCGGCGCGCGTCTTCAGTTCCGGCGTCGCCGTGCCGAGCGCGCGGCTGAATGAATCCGCCGCCCGCGCGTAGTCGCCGAGTTCGTAGGCCGCGCTGCCCGCGTTGAAATGCAGCTCCGCGACATCGCGCTTCTTCAGGTCGCCGTCGAATTCCCCGAGCGATCCCTTGTAGTCCTTCGCCTCGTATTTCTCGATGCCCGCATGGCGCGCATCCGCCCGCGCGGTAAACAGCGCCAGCGCCGCCGCCGCGATTTTCAAAGCCGCGCGACGTCGCTCGCCGATCAGCAGCGCCGTGACGATGGCCGCCATCGCCGCGCCGAGCGGCCACTGGTAGCGCTCGACCGGCTGTCGTGTGAAGCGTGCGTCTGTCTCGTGTTCTTTCATTTTGCCAAGGCCGTCGGTGACGATTTGTTTCATCTCCGCCGGGCCATTTTGGAGATGAATGTAGAAGCCCCCGCCCGCTTCCGCAACTTCGCGCATGCGCGGCTCGTCGAGTTTCGACTTTACATACTGCCCCTGGTCATCGCGCAGGAATTCCGTGCCGCCGCCCCTCGTCGGCACGGGAATGAGCGAGCCATCCGCCGAGCCGAGGCCGATGGTGAAAGTGTGGAAACGATCCCTGCACGCGCGCGCCGCGGTCACGGCGTCCGCCTCCAGCTCCTCGCCGTCGGAAAAAATGATCAGCGCGCGATGCTCGCTCTCACCTTTGCCGAAGGCCTCATCCGCCGCCTTGATGGCGTCCGAGAGATTCGTCCCGCCGCGCGGGATGATGTCCGTGTCCAGCTCCTGCAGCGTCTCGCGCACCGCGCTGAAATCCGACGTGAGCGGCGCCTGCAAAAATGACGAGCCCGCAAATGCCAGCAGCCCCACGCGGTCGCCCTCGATCTGGCTCAGCAGATCCTCCGCCGCGAGCTTCGCGCGCGTGAGGCGGTTCGGCTGGAGGTCCGTCGCGAGCATCGAGTTCGAGACGTCAATCGCGATGATGATGTCGCGCCCGCTCTGCCGCTTCTCCTCCCAAGTGAAGCCCCACTGCGGCCGCGCCAGCGCCACGAGCGCCAGCGCCATCCCGAGCAGCAGTAGTCCGAAGCCGGCACGCCTGCGCGCCGTGCTCACACTGCCCGCGAGCCGCGGCTGCAAGCGCGCAGCGATGAGCCGGTCCAGCGCGCTGCGCCGCATTTTCTCCGCATGAAAAATCAAGGCGGCGAGAAACGGCAGCGCGGCGAGCGCCCAGAGAAACTGCGGTTGTGCAAAGTGAAGATCGTTCATCCTAGGGAGTGTCATGCGCCTGGTGTGCGCGCGCTTCGGAGCACCAACGGTGCGGAACATACCAGCCCAGGGCGACGCCCTGGGAAACCCGTTGAAATACAGCTGGAGACCCAGGGCGTTGCCTTGGGCTGGTATGGGCACGGGCCGCCGGCCCGCCATGCACGAGTGGCAAAATGCTCACGGCACCGTCCTCCAAAGCGTCTGGGAGAGCAGCGCGTGCAGCGCGACGAGCGCGGTTCCCGCGCCGATGAACCACTGGAAAAGATCCTTCCAGTCCGTCTTCCGCTTCAGCTTCACCTCGGTCTTCTCCAGCGTGTCGATCTCGGAAAAAATGCGGTTCAGCGAATTCGTATCCATCGCGACAAAGAACTTTCCGCCGCCGATTTCCGCGACCTTGCGGAGCTGCCCCTCGTCCACCGTCACCGGGATATTGCGATAGACCTTGTTGCCCAAAAAGTCGCGACCCACCGGGAACGGCGCAAGGCCGTTGGTGCCCGCGGCAATCGTGTAAATTTTGATCCCCAGCGTCTTTGCAGCCTCAGCGGCCGTCGCGGGCGGGATGGTCGTGATGTTCTCGTCGCCGTCCGTCAGCAGCACGATGATTTTGCTCTTCGCCTTCTTGTCCTTCATCCGGTTCGCCGCACTCGCGAGCGCGGAGCCGATCGAGGTGCCATCCTCGACGAGGCCGATGCGCAGGCGTTCCAAGTTCTTCAGCAGCCAGTCATGATCGAGTGTGAGCGGGCTCACAAGATACGGACGCCCGGCGAATGCGATGATGCCGATGCGATCATTTGGCCGGCCCGCGATAAAGCGCTTCGTCACGTCCTTCACGACTTCGAGCCGGCTCGCGCGATCCTTGCCGAGCGTGAAATCCTCCGCCTGCATCGATCCGGAGACATCGAGTTCGAGGATGATGTCCACGCCGCTCGACTCGATCGTGTCCTGCGTCTTCCCGAGCCGCGGACGCGCCAGCGCGATGATGAGCAAGGTGAGCGCCGCGCAGAGCAGCAGCGCACCGACCCCGCCCACGCCGGCCCGACGCACCTGCGCGAACCCGCGCAGCGGAGCGACATGCGAAAACCGGATCGCCGCCGACGGCCCGCGCCCGCCCTGCATCCACGCGACGAGTGGCACGGCGAGCAGCGCGAGCAGCCACCACGGCTGCGCAAATTTGAAAATATCGAAGCTCATGTGCTCAAGTTCGTGTGCCTTGGGCAAAGGCCGCCGCCGCCCCGAGCAGCTCGCCATTTTCCTCCGCGTGCGCGGAGATGCGCGCAAATTTCAGCATGTCGCAGCGCTCGAGAAACGTCGCGAGGAGCTGCCGGTCCACTGAGGAGAAACGCGGCGAATCCGCGATGCTCGCGAGAAATTCCGGCGAAGTCTGCGAGGTCACCGGCAGTGAAAATTGCGCGCCGACGTACGTGCGCAGCACATCGGAAACGCGCACGCTGAACGCATACGGATCGAGTTCGCCGATGTGCGCGCGCAATTCCTCCAGCGCCCGCAACGCGATCTGCCGCGGGGTCGGCGGCGGCGTCTTCGGCTTCCGGCGCACGAGCCACACGATGAGCCACGTGAGCAGCGCGAGCGCGATGATCGCACCGATGCCGATCAGCCACCACACCCACGGAGGCCACGGCACCTCCACCGGCGGAGCGATCTTGCGAAAGTCCGCAAAAGGATCCGGCGTCGGCGCGGGGGCGGGCGCAGCTGATGGCGCGGATGCTGCCGGTGTTGCGGACTGGATCGCGGCGAGGATCATCGGGCGTGAGGCACGTCAGTTTCCTCGGAGCCACTGGCGACGCGGATGTTCCGGGTGGAGCACGCGACTCGCGTGCTGTCTCCGGCGACCCGCCGGAAACACCCGACGGCGCCGCGATGCAGGCGGCGTGCGCAGATTTCGGAGCGCTTTCGGTGGATTGCGATGCAAACACGGGACTCGCGGCCATCGGGTGTCTGCGGCCAGTGGCCGCAGACAGCACGCGAGTCGCGTGCTCCACCCGGGAGCAGCCGCGCCGTACTCCGCGCCAGGTCGAATTCTGCCATCGTCATTTTCATGCCATCGAAAGCCGGTGCTCGCGCGTGCTGAAGAAACGGCGCAGCGCGGGCACGTAGTCCTGGTTCGTCTGCAGGCCAATCGTATCAATGCCGAAGCGTCGGAAGCCCGACGGCAGATCGCTGTGCCACCCGCCGACCTCCGTCGCATACCGCACGCGCGTGCGCCGGTCGGAAGTATTCACGAGCAGCCGCTCACCGGTCTCCGCATCCTCGAAGACGATCTTTCCCACATCGGGCAGTTCCAGTTCGCGCGGGTCCGCGATGGGCATCGCGACGAGATCGTGGCGGCGCGCGGTGACGCGCAGTTGCTTTGCATAGTCCGGCGCCTGGAAATCCGAGAGCATCAGCACGACGGCGCGGCGGCTTGTGACGCGGTTGAGAAATTCCAGCGCGCCCGCGAGGTCGGTGCCGCGGCCCTTTGGCTCGAAGAAAAGGATCTCGCGGATGATGCGCAGCGAATGCGAGCGGCCCTTCGCCGGCGGGATGAACAGCTCGACGTGATCGGAAAACAGGATGCAGCCGACCTTGTCGTTGTTCTTGATCGCGCTGAACGCAAACACGCACGCGACCTCCGCCGCCAGCTCGCGCTTGCTGAGATGCACGCTGCCGAATTCGCCCGACGCGCTCACATCCACCACGAGCATCACCGTCAACTCGCGCTCCTCGGTGAATTTCTTGATAAACGCATCGCCCATCCGCGCCGTGACGTTCCAGTCAATCGCCCGCACATCATCCCCCGGCTGATACTCGCGTACCTCCTCGAAGTTCATGCCACGGCCTTTGAAGGCCGAGCGATACTGACCCGAGAAAGCAGTCTGCACGAGCCCGCGAGTCTTCAACTCAATGTGGCGGATCTTTTTTAGAATGTCGCGTGCGGAGTCCAAGGCGTTGTGACTGGTGACTGGTGAAAAGTGAATGGTGCTCTTGTCCGTGCGTTGGTTTTGAATGCGATCGCTGGTCTCGGGAGAGTTGTGATTGGTGACTGGCGAGCAGTGACTAGGGTTCTCGTCTGAGCGTTTCTTTTTAGTTCGGGCGCTACGCGTTGGCTGCGGGTTTTGCTGGGATGTTTCGGTAGTCGGTGGCTGGCGCGAATTTGCAAAAGTCGTCCGCACGATCGATCATCCGACTCAGTTTGCCGCCGATCTTTTGGTATTCGCCATCAAGGGCGCGGAAGTCGGCGGCGGTGATGTATTCGCAGCGAAGTGTGTGCGCGAGCCACGACTGAGTTTCGTTCGCTTCGCCGAGCGCCTCGTCGAGTTTGTTCACGAACACCGCGCGGTATCGGCGACGGCCCCAAGCCTCGGC
>JANXZI010000163.1 GCA_025355595.1 Spartobacteria bacterium | reverse complement strand
CGCGCCTACGAGATTTCGACGGCCTGCGCCGCGAGCGCGGCTGCCTCGGCGAGCGTGCGCTCGTCGCGCGCGTGGATTGTCAGCAGCGGATCGCCAGCGCCCACGCTCGTGCCGACCTTCGCGAGGCCGGAAATGCCGACGGCGAAATCAATCGCATCGCTCGCCTTCGCGCGTCCCGCGCCGAGCGCGATGCACGCGCGGCCGATCAGCCCGGCATCCATGCGCGCGAGTGTGCCGCCACGCGGCGCGGCCACGGCGTGCTGGATCGGTGCGGCATGGATTTCGAGGATGCGCTCAGTGTCCGCAGCACAGCCGCCTTGCGCCTCGACGAGTTGCACCCACTTGCGCCAAGCGGTCCCGTCGCCGAGCCATTTTGCGAGCTGCGTGCGTGGGACATTCGCGACGCGCTCGGCGAGATCGAGCGTGAGTGCGACGAGGCCGGCGGGGCCGCGGCCTTGCAGCGTCTCGACGGACTCCCACACTTCGAGCGCATTGCCCGCGGTGTGGCCGAGCGGCTCGCTCATCGGCGTGAGCACGGCCTCGGTCTTCACGCCGCACTCGCGCCCGGTCGCGCACAGTGCGGCAGCGAGCGTCTCCGCGTCGGTGCGGTTTTGCATGAAGGCTCCGCTGCCAAATTTCACATCGAGCACGAGGCGGTCGAGCGATTCGGCGAGCTTCTTCGACATGATGCTCGCGACGATGAGCGGGATGCTCGGCACGGTCGCGGTCACGTCGCGCAGGGCGTAAAGTTTTTTGTCGGCGGGGCAGAGATTCGCCGTCTGCCCGATCATCGCCACACCGATGCGCGCGAGCTGCGCGGCGGTTTCACTTTCACTGAGCGAGACGCGGAAGCCCGGGATGCTCTCCAGCTTGTCGAGCGTGCCGCCGGTGATGCCGAGGCCGCGCCCGCTGATCATCGGCACCCACAGTTCGTCGCACGCGAGCAGCGGCGCGAGGATGAGCGAGACCTTGTCGCCGATGCCGCCGGTGCTGTGCTTGTCCACCTTTGGCGGCGAACCGGCGGGATGCGTCATCACGCTTCCGCTGTGCATCATCGCCCGCGTGAGCGCGCCGGTCTCGGTGGCGGTCATGCCTTTGAAATACACCGCCATCGCCCAAGCCGCGGCCTGGTAGTCCGGCACCTCACCGCTCGTGTAGCCTCGGATAAACCCGGCGATTTCCTCCGCGCTGAGTTCGTGACCGTCGCGTTTACGTTCGATGAAGGTGGGGATGTGCATCGCGGAATGACGAATGACGAATGACGGATGACGGATGACGAAGGAAGCGGAAAGCGGCGTGAAGTCGCGACGGCCTCAATGGGAGCGGCGATTTGAAATCGCCGACGCACTTTCAACGGCGGCGGAACGGCCATCCACCATGCACCTGCGGCTGCCACGGTGCTTCGGCGATTGCAAATCGCCGCTCCCATTCCGCGCTTCGTGCTTCTACTGAAACCCGGCCTGCAGGGGCAAAAAACTCTGAGCGCCAGGCCACGCTGGCAGCGCGAAAAATTCCGCAATCGTCGCGGCGACATCGGCGAAGGTCTCGCGGGTGCCGAGCGAGTTTGCTTTTTCACCGTGCAGGACGAGCAGCGGGACTTCCTCGCGCGTGTGGTCGGTGCCGCGCCATGTCGGATCGTTGCCGTGGTCGGCGGTGATGATGACGAGATCGTCGGTCTTCACGCTCGCGAGGAATGTGGGGAGCCATGCGTCGAATTCGCGCAGCGCATTTGCATAGCCCGCGACTTTGCGGCGGTGGCCGAAGAGCATGTCGAAATCCACGAGGTTTGCGAAGAGCAGGCCACCACGTCCGTCCAGTGCGGGCCACTCGCGCTCGATGGCGGCCATGCCCTCGGCGTTTGACGCAGTCGGCGTGCTCGCGGTGATGCCGCTGCCGGCAAAAATGTCGCTGATTTTCCCGACGCCATGCACGGCCCTGCCGGAGTCGGAGATCGCGTTCAGCACGGTGCGCGGCGGGAGCATGGCGTAGTCGTGGCGTCCGGCGGTGCGTGCAAACTCGCCCGGCTCGCCGACGAATGGCCGCGCGATGACGCGGCCGATGCGCGCGGCGTCGCAGTGACGGCGTGCGATTTTGCAAATCTCGTACAGGCGCGCGAGCGGGATGAGCGATTCATGTGCGGCGATCTGCATCACGCGGTCGGCGCTCGTGTAGAGGATGGGCTTGCCGGTGTGCAGATGCTCGGGACCGAGTTCATCGAGCACCACGGTGCCGCTGCGCGGAAAATTGCCGATGAACTCCACGCCCGCGTCGCGCTCGATGGCGCGCACGAGATCGTCAGGAAATTTTTCATAAACCGTGAACGGCTGATCGAGCACTGCGCCGGCGATTTCCCAATGCCCCGCCGTCGTGTCCTTCCCGGCGCTGCGCTCACGCATCCGTCCAAACGAAGCCATTGGATGTTGGACGTTGGACGTTGGACGTTGGGCGTTCATTGCCGCGCCGAGTCCGAGGCGTTCGAGATTCGGCAAAGTGAATCCCGGCGTGTGCG
>JANXZI010000554.1 GCA_025355595.1 Spartobacteria bacterium | reverse complement strand
AAACGCGTTTCCGCCGGAAGTCAAAGTCACATTGCCCAGCGTTGAAGTGGCAACGACCGCACTCGCCGGACCTGCGATCGCCTGCGTCTGCGTCAGATCGCCCTGCGACGCGGTGAGCATGACAACGCCGGGAGTGGTAATACCCGCCAGTCCGTCCACCGTGCCCACCTCCAGCCCGGCGGCGACATTGTTCCGGTAGAGGAAATTGCCCGCGACATTCGCTGCGACGACCGATGGCGTGTTGGCCGCGTTCGTGGAAAGATCCGCAGATCCACCCGCCTGCGCTGCACGCACTGCGAGTTGCGCGCCGGCGATCGGTCCGATCTGCGTGATCGCTCCCGATGCAGTGCCCGCGGCGTTTTGCGACTGCAAGACGACGACGCCGTTCGCCGCATTCGTCGCGATGCCCGCCGCACCGATGACAAACGCATCCGCATCGCGATAGCGCAAGGACTGGCCTCCAGCGATCGCACTCGCCGTGAAAGTGGCGACATTGTTCACCGCAGAATCGAGCAGCACCGAGCCCGCGCCGGATCGCGCCGCCAAAATGGAACCCGTCAGCACTCCGGTGCCCGACTGCGTGATCGAGCCACCGGTCGCGTTGCCCTGGCCAGTGTCCACATTGATCGTGCCGCCTGCGCCCACGGTGATGCCCTGCAACGCCGCCGCTCCGCTCCCCGCCGCCGCCGTGTTCACGACGACATTCACCGCATTCGCCGTCGTGTTCGTCGTCGTGATCTGCCCCGCTCCCGTCATCGCGAAACTCTCGTTCCCGGCAGCCACCGTGTTCGCATTCACCGCCACGGTTGCAGCGCCTGCGTTCAGGACATTTGCGATCTCGACACCATCCGCGCTGTTCAAAGTCACGCTGTCCGCCGCGGCCGCCGTCGCATTGCCACTCGCACCGGCGATCTTCAGCAGGCCGGTCATTGAGGTCACCGCGATGCTCCCGCCTGCTCCGGCAGCGTTCACCGTCACATCCGCCCCGTCGCTCTCCGTGATGAAAATTCCGCCGGCCCCGGTGTTCGCGGTGATGACGCCCGCCTTCGTGAGAATGTTCGCGGCACCCGTGCCGATGCCTGCCGTCGGCCCGCCGGTCCTCAGCGCCACGGTGCCGGTCGCGCCCGCGTCGAGCAGTGTCAGCGCCGCCTGCGAGATGGAACCGCCCGTCGCATTGCCCTGGCTGGTGTTCACCGTGATCGTGCCGCCATTGCCCACCGTGATGTTTTGCAATGCCGCGGTCCCGCTCCCGGCAGCCGCCGTATTCACGAGGATCTTCACCGCATTCGCCGTCGTGTTCGTCGTCGTGATCTGTCCCGCTCCCGTCATTGCGAAACCCTCGTTGCCCGCGGGAGCCGTGTTGGCATTCACCGCCACAGTCCCGGCACCTGCATTCAAAATATTCGCGATCTCGACACCGTCCGTGCTGCTCAAAATCACGCTGTCCGCCAGCGCCGCCGTCGCATTTCCGCTCGCGCCGGCGATCCTCAGCAAGCCGCTCGTCGAAGTCACCGCGATGCTCCCGCCGGCACCGGCGGCATTCACGGTCACGTCCGCTCCATTCAATTCCGTGACGAAAACTCCGCCCGCTCCTGCGAGCGCGACAATCGTTCCCGCATCCGTGAGCACCGGCACACCAGCCGTTCCGATCCCGGTCGTCGTGCCGCTGGTTCCGAGATTCACCGTCGCACCCGTCACCGTGCCCGCCCCGGCTGACTGCTCGGTGATCGTTCCCATCGCATTCAACGTCACCGTTCCCGCGGCACCCGCGGTGACAGCGCCGGCGATGACGATCGATCCACTGGAATCAATGCGAAGGTTGCCGCCATTGAACTCACTAATCGCACCACCTCCGAGGGTAATCGGCCCCGTGGACAAAAACAGATCTCCGCTCGTCGTGTTCACCGCCGAAAGGGTCCCGCCCACCGTCCCGATCACGATCGGCGAGGCCGGCAGCGCACCGATCCCGGCCGTCGCATTCAGCACCAAGTTGCCCGAGTTCTGCGTGGCCAACGCGCCCGTGCCCGCGGCCTGGGTGATCGCCCCGCCCGCACTCAGCGTCAGGTTCTTCGCCGTAAAATCATTGTTGCCCGTGATCGCGATGTTCGCCGTCGCCGCCCCTTGGTTGATCAGCG
>JANXZI010000532.1 GCA_025355595.1 Spartobacteria bacterium | reverse complement strand
TTATACTTTTTAAAATAGAAAACTAAAGCTATAGCAGGTATCGTAAGTAAGTTCAATAAATGTACTCCAATAGACAAACCCATAAAAAAAGCAATAAGTACAATCCATCGAATTGAATAGGGTTCATCTGCAACATCTTCCCAGAAAAGGCTAGCGAGAGCCGTCCCTGAAGTTTTGGTTCTGCGGCCATTATTTCTCAGTTCTCAAACGTAATGGAAAAAGAGTTGTCTGGATGAATTGTTGCCGCGAAGTCATCGCTAAATGCTAATCCTTCATGGCCAATAGCGTATAATTGGACGGTTTTAAGCGCCTCACAGCCGAACAAGCGTAATCCGCCAAAAGTCACACAATGATGAAACTCAAAGGTTCCGCGCAGGATCATCATTTCACAGTTTTCGAACGAGCAGTTGATGAAGCGGTAGCCATCAATGTAAATTTTCCGATCTTTGAATACCTTGTCCGAAATGGTAATAAGCATCTCCGAGAGATACTGGTGCAATGCATCCCGCTTTCCGGGGTCCGAGAGATCGCGTCGAACAGCGAGTGATGTAGTCAGGTTATCCATTTGATTTTAGTTCAACTAGGCGCTGATACCCGCAAACAGATTGGTCAGCACGATCTTCACACCCGGCACGGTGCTGCACACGAGTTCGTCGGCGAATTCGTAGCGGCGGACTTCGCGGTAGGCGAGGCCCTCGGGCTGGCGGGAGACTTCGATGGCACGCTCCTTGGGCAGCACGACCCAGTATTCGCCGACGCCCGCCTCGGCGTAAATCTCGGCCATTGCCCGATCGTCATCAGGACTCGTGACGGCGACTTCGACGGCGAGCAATGCGGTGGTGGGATGAACGAGGAGATAGTCTTCGTGCGCGCCCGTGACGATGGCGAGATCCGGCTCGGGCTCGGAATCACGCAACGTCAGAGGCTCCTCCCGCCGCAGGCAGAAGTGCGGTGGAAGTTGCGGGGTGAGGATGCGCTGAAGAATCGAAGCGATGCTGCCGTGCAGGGGGGACTTGCTCATTTTATCAATGACGATGCCGCGGATGAGTTCTGTGCGGACGGCTCGCGAGTCGCTCTCACAAAGCTGGTGATAGGATGCGACGCTCATGCGTGAGACGCGCGCGCGCAGACTAGGACGTTCGAGCACGAAGAGCATGGCGGGAGGCTAGGTGCGATTGCGCGGCTGTGCAAGCCGGTGCTCGGGGAAGAGCGCGAGGATCGCGCGCTCGTTCGCACGGCAGCGGCCTCGCTCGGTGATGAGCGCGGTGACGAGGCGCGCGGGGGTGACGTCGAAGCCGTAGTTGGCCGCGGGGCTGGCGGGTGGGGCGACGAGGACTTCGGCGTGGCGTCCGGTCTTGCCGCCGGGGCCGACGAGCAGGCCGTCGGCGAATTTCACCTCCTCGGAGCCGCGCTCCTCGATGGGGATTTCGCGGAGGCCGTCGCGCATTTTCCAATCGAACGACGAGGATGGCAGCGCGACGTAAAATGGGACGCGGTTGTCGCGCGCGGCGAGCGCTTTCAGGTAGGTGCCGATTTTGTTCGCGACGTCGCCGGTGCGCGTGGTGCGGTCGGTGCCGACGATGCAGAGGTCCACCATGCCGTGCTGCATGAGGTGGCCGCCGGTGTTGTCGGCGATGAGCGTGTGCGGGACGCCGTGCTGGCCGAGTTCCCACGCGGTGAGCTTTGCGCCCTGGCTGCGCGGGCGCGTCTCGTCCACCCACACGTGGACGGGGATGCCGGCATCGTGCGCGGCGTAGATGGGCGCGGTGGCGGAGCCGTGGTCCACGAAGGCGAGCCAGCCGGCGTTGCAATGCGTGAGGACGTTCACCGGCTTGCCGGCTTTGCGTTTGCTGATGGCGCGGATGAGCGGCAGCCCACGCTCGCCGATGGCGCGGCACGCGGCGGCGTCTTCATCGGCGATCAAAATTGCAGTCTCTCGAGCGATGGCGATCTTCTCTCGTGCAGTCGAGCCGCGCGCGATTGCAGCGAGCTGGCGCTCCACGGCCCACGCGAGATTCACGGCGGTGGGGCGCGTGGATTTCAAAAGCGTGGCGGCCTCAATGAGGCGTGCATCGAAGTTGCGGCTGCGCACCGACGCGAGCGCGGCGAGATACATCCCGTAGCCCGCCGACGCGCCGATGAGCCCCGCGCCGCGGACGTGCATTTCCAAAATCGCCGCGGCCATTTTTTCCACGGTATCAATTTGCTCGACGACGAAGCGATGCGGCAGCGCACGCTGGTCAATGATCTCGACGACACGCTCGTGGCCAGGCTGGAGCCAGATGGTGCGGTAGTGTTTGCCGTGGACGTTCATGGCGGTGGCGCGTGTTCATCCCCGAGCGCGCGAACGTTGTCGAGCCGGTGCGGTGCCGGGTGCTGGCTCAGTGTCGGGAGGGGTTCATTTTCAAACGCAGAGACGCAGAGGCGCAGAGAGGAAGGCGGTGTCCGATGGCTGTCGCAGCCGCGTATCCATCAACCGAACACCGAACACCGATCCCATTTCTTTCCTCTCCGCGTCTCTGCGTCGCTGCGTTCCAAAAACGAAATTGAGCCACTGTCCGATGCCGAGGAGTTGACTCGCCGCGCGCCGGCGCACACCACTCGCGGCGATGAAGTTTTTCACCCCGCTGCTTTTCCTCTCCGCGCTCGCGTGCGCCGAGCCGCCGCCGGGTTACAAACTGAAGTGGGCCGATGAATTTGACGGCACGCAGCTCGACGCGACGAAGTGGAAAGTCTGGCTGCCCGGCAAGCGCCGCGATGCAATCAACACATCCGACGCAGTGACGGTCGCGGACGGCAAGCTGACCATCACGACTTTCACCGAGGGCGGGAAGCACTTTACCGGGATGATTTCCACACAGGGCATCTTCGAGCCGTCCTTCGGCTACTACGAGGCGCGCATCGAGTGGCACGACGCGCCGGCGACATGGTCCGTCTTCTGGACAATCTCGGAGCTGATGCTGCTGCCGGACATGGGCGAGCACATCGGGAAGGTGGCGGCATCGGGGAACGAGGTGGATTTCGTCGAGCACCGCGAGCTCGATCACGAGGGGAAACGCATGACGGGACAGGCGAATTTCACGCTCCACTGGGACGGCTACGCGGCTCATCGCAACGGCTCCGGCTTTCTCACACCCGACCTCGGGCTCGACAAGGGCTTTCACACTTACGGCTGCGAATGGAGCGAGACGGGCTACCGCTTTTTCATCGATGGAAAAATGCTCTGGCAGACACCCGGCCCCGTCTCCCGGCGTCCGCAGATGATCGTGCTGAGCACGGAGGTTTCAAACAAGCTGTGGTCGTGGAGTATCCCCGCCGGCGGCTACGGCGACCGGGCATTGAGCAAGGTGAAGTTCGTGGTGGACTACGTGCGCTTCTACGAAAAGTAGCCGCCGACGGCAGGAGGCGGGTACTTCAAAAAAATCGAAGGTCGAATGCGGGGCCGACAGTATTCAATACGGGGTCTTCATGCGTCGTGATCGCGACGCAGCGTGAGCGGCAGAGGCAAGAGGCAAGAGGATGCCCGTCTCCTTCCGTCGGTCGGCGAGGGAAATATCGCGTCACGCGAAGACGCAAATCTTGCGAATGGACAACACCCCGAGCGGCCCTGTACGCCGCGCCGACGATGTCCTTCACCTCGTGGCAATTTGCAGCGCTGCTCCTCGGCGTGTTTGCGCTGTACTGGCGGCTGCCGTGGCGCGGGCGCATCTGGCTGCTGCTGGCGGCGAGCTATTTTTTCTACGGTGCGTGGGATGCGCGATTTCTCGCGCTGCATTTCACGACGACGATTGTGGATTTCTACGCTGCGCTCGCGATGGAAAAGCGACGCACCGCGCTGAAGCAGGTCGCGGCGATGACTTCGCTGCCCGCGCTGTGGCTGCTCTTTTGCAAGATTGCGCATGTGCAAAATCACGATGTCGCCTGGCCGCACCTGGCACCCGCAATCGCGCTGCCGATCCTTTTTTGCACGCTCTACACGGTGCTCTGGCGCGTGCCGGAGCAGCGGCAGCGGAAGGCGTTTTTGCTCCTCAGCCTCGGCTCGAATCTCGTCGTCCTCGGCTTCTTCAAATACTGCAATTTCTTCGCGGATTCGCTCGTGCATCTGCTCGATGCGATCGGCTGGAAGACCGGCTGGACGCTGCCGCACATCCTCCTGCCGGTGGGCATCTCCTTCTACACGTTCCAAGCGATGAGCTACACGATCGACGTGTATCGCGGCCAGACGAAATCAGTCTCGGACTTCCCGCTCTTCGCCGCGTTCCTCGCATTTTTCCCGCAGCTCGTCGCCGGGCCGATCGAGCGCGCACACCAGATGCTCCCCCAATTTCAGACGCCGCGCGTCTGGGATCCCGCGGCGTTCCAGCGCGGCGGAAGGCTGCTGCTGTTCGGCTTGTTCAAAAAGGTCTTCGTCGGCGACAACTGCGCGCTGCTGGCAAACTATGCCTTCGCGGCGGACACACCGCTGAACGGCCCGTGGGCGCTGCTCGGTGTGCTGGCGTTTGCGGTGCAAATTTACGGCGACTTCTCCGGCTACACCGACATCGCGCGCGGCTCCGCGCAACTGCTCGGCTTCCGGCTGAATCACAATTTTCGCCTGCCCTATTTTGCGCAGGGCCCGTCGGATTTCTGGCGGCGCTGGCACATCACCCTCTCCGCGTGGTTCCGCGACTACGTCTATATTCCGCTCGGCGGAAATCGCGGCGGCACCTTCGCCACGCTGCGGAATCTTGGCCTCACGATGGTCCTCGCCGGGCTGTGGCACGGGGCAAATTGGACGTTCATCCTCTGGGGCGCGTATCACGGCGCGCTGCTGATCCTCTTCCGACTCGTGCCGCCGCTGCACGCGTTGGAGTCGGCAAAAAGCGCGCCGCGTATGTTTCTCGGCACCGTGCTGATGTTCGCGCTCACGCTCGTCGGCTGGGGGATTTTCCGCTGCGGCTCGCTCGCGCAACTCGGCCATTGGTTCGCCGCATTCGGCCACTGGCAAAGCACAAGCGGCATGGGATGGTCAAAGCCCGCGATCGGCGAAGTGCTCGCTACGCCGGTGGTGAATGTCGCCGTGGACTGGCTGAAGCCCGCACTCTGGTTCGCCATCCACGCGCTGCCGCTCGCGCTGCTGCAATTCGCCGCGCGGCATTCCGGCGACGAGTCGGACAACGACGCTTGGCCGTGGCCCATTCGTGGCATCGTTTACCTGCTGATGTTCCTCGCAGTGGCGTCGAGCACCAGCGGCGAGGTCGAGTTCATCTACTTTCAATTCTGATGCGCCGCACCTTCACCCGATCATTCCTGCTCGTCGTCGCGGTGCTCGTCATCGCGGAGATCGCCGTGCGTGTCTTCTGGTCACGCGGGCTCGCAGGGCGTTTCGACTACGGCTTTCACCCAACGGCGGGCTTCGTGGAAAAGTCCGACGGCTCGCTCGATCTCGTGCGCGCAGGAGGCCGCCGCTTTTTTCCGCAGCACTACGCGCAGCAAAAGCCGCAGGATACTTTCCGCATCATGGTCGTCGGCGATTCCGTACCGCGCGGGCCATCGGTCGCGGAGACGTATTCGACGCGGCTCGCGGAATTGCTCCGCGCACGCGGCGTCGCCGCCGAGGGTTGGAATCTCTGCCTGCCCGGCTACGGCGCGCACCGCTGCCACGTCGTGCTCACGCAGGCGCTGAAGTATCAGCCGAGCCTCATCATCCGCCACGTGAACAACTCGAACGAATACGAGGACGAACGCGAGTGGCAGCGCAGCCAGGATTTCCAAGGCTGGCACCCGAAAAACCTGCTGATGAAAAGCCTCCTCGTGCGGCGACTCCACGAGGTGAAAACCGAGAGCGTCTTCTGGTCGCTGCTGCCGGAAAAAATTCGTGCACAAGAAGGCGTGAATGACGCTGGCGCAAAGATCATCGCGATGACCGACGAAAAACAAATCCGCGCCTGGCAGGATCGCGTCCGCAATTTTCTCGCCGAGGACATCGCCGCGTGCCGCAAAGCCGGAGTGCCCATGCTGCTTGTCACGCAAGTCCGGCTGCGTGGCAGCGGAGCGCAGGCCACGCTCGACGACAGCGGCCTCGACGATCTCGCGCGCTCATTCGCTGCGCCAGGCGTGGATGTGCTCTCAATGAAGGAAGCGCTCTCAGGCATGGACTTCGCGCCGCTCTTCATGGACACCGCACACTTGAAAGCCCCCGGCCACGATGTCCTCGCACGGGCCATCGCCGTGAAAATCACACCGCTTGTGCAGACAACTGCGAAATGAAGCAGGAGGCCGTGCATCGGGCAGGGTAGGCGTCCCGACTGCCGTGCTGCGCGTCCCGCGCAGCACGCGGCGGACGTCCACAGGCCATCCGACTGCCTTTGGGTGTCCGGGTATATTCCGCGCGGAATACGTCAGGCCGGACGCCCACCCTTGCCCGGGGCATGCCTTCCCGCTTTCTGTCCGGTGATGTGTGCCATATGGCAGGTGCGGTTATAATTGACATCGCTCATAAACACCGCAACTCTCGCGGGGTGAAAGTCCCCTTCCACATCGTGCAGGCCCGCCGCGATCGGCTCGCGGAATTGCTCGGGCAGCACCACTACCTGCCGGTCAAGGAGCTGTGCCGGCGGCTGGGGGTTTCCGAGGCCACGGCACGGCGCGACTTGGCGGCGCTCGTCGGTGAGAAGAAGATCAAGCGGACGCATGGCGGAGCACTGTCGGAATTTAATGACCGGTTTCCGTCATTCCGGGACCGGCAGGGAAAGTCCGCGCGGGCGAAGGCGAAAATCGCGAAGGCTGCGCTGGCGTTCATGGAGCCAGGCGGGACTTATTTTCTCGATTCCGGGACGACGATCTGTGCGATGGCGGAGGCGTTCCGCGATCACCCGATCACTCCGGCGACCATCGTGACTTCCAATCTGCCCGTCGGTGAGATGCTGGCGGCGATCCCGGATGTGCAGGTGTTTCTCGTGGCGGGCCAACTCCTCCACCTCCAATCCACGCTGCTCGGCGAGACCGCCCAAAGGAGCCTGGAGTTTTGGGAATTCGACACGGCATTCCTCTCTGCGGAAGCGATGAATCCGGAGGGGATCTGGAACTCGCAGTCGGCGATCGTGGACCAGCAAAGGGTGGTGCTCCAGCGCAGCACGCGGGCGGTTTTCTGCATTGATGGCTCGAAGCTCAACCGGGAAGCCCCCCATTTCCTCGTGCAGTGGGATCGGGTGGATGCGCTTGTGACGGACGTTTCGACCGAGCGCCTCGCGCAGGCGGGAATCATCTTGCAGGATGCCCAGCGCGCACCGAAAGGCCGCGGATTGCCGGGAATGCGGAAGGCGTCTGCCCCGGAAAACGCACCCTCCAGCGAGCCGGATGCGGATGAAATGCCCATCCATATTTTATGACTGGACTCACGCGTAAGAAAAGTGAAGTTTTCCATTGACCTGCCCCCGGATTTTTATATGATTGCGTCCAGTCATAAACATTTTCTCCTGTCTCAATGAGCGCCATCACTGCCCCCAACCGCCCCGTAGTCGAGGCCCTGGTGCGTTCGGCATTGGCGAAGCAACTCGGTCAGGAAACGCCCGCGAATGCGCCGACGCTCGTCGTGAACAGCTCGGCGCGGCACATGCACATTTCGCCGGAAAATCTGGAGACGCTGTTCGGCAAGGGGGCGAAGCTGACTGTTCACAAGATGCTGTATCAGGAAGGGCAGTTTGCCTCGGAGCAGACGGTGACGCTCATCGGCCCGCGGCGCCGCGTCATTCCGAATCTCCGCATCCTCGGACCGTGCAGGGATCTCACGCAGATCGAACTCGCGATCACCGATGCGATTCAGCTCGGCATGGACATTCCGGTGCGCATGTCGGGTGACATCAAGGGGACACCAGGCGGATACGTGATGGGGCCGAAGGGGATGCTCGAAATGAAGGACGGCATCATCCGCGCGGCACGGCACGTCCACATGTCGCCCTCAGATGCGAAATTCTACGGCGTGAAACACCTCGACCGGATCACGATGAAAGTGGTTTCGCCGATGTGCAACACGCGCTTTGACGAGATGATCGTGCGGGTGGATCCCAGCTTCAAACTGGAAGTCCACATGGACACGGACGAGGCGAATGCCTGCGATCTCGAACGCGCGACGAAGGTCGAGCTGACCAAGCACTA
>JANXZI010000530.1 GCA_025355595.1 Spartobacteria bacterium | reverse complement strand
CGCGGACGCTTCGAGTGACGCGACCATCCTCCAACGCGCCGATGTGCTCTACGGCACCTACCGGCTGCGGCGCGTGTATTACTCGGGCTTCAGCCCCATTCCCGAGCCGTCGAAGCTGCTGCCCATTAAAGCGCCGCCGCTGGTGCGCGAGCACCGGCTGTATCAGGCGGACTGGCTGCTGCGCTTTTACGAATTCAAAGTCGGCGAACTGACCACCGCCGACGCGCCGAATCTCGATCTCGCGCTTGACCCGAAGCTCGCCTGGGCACTGCGCAACCGTGCGAGCTTTCCCGCCGACGTGAATCGCGCGCCGCGCGAAATCCTCCTGCGCGTGCCCGGCCTCGGCGTGCGCAATGTGGACCGCATCCTCGCCGCGCGCCGTTACACGCGGCTGCGCCTCGCGGACCTGCTGCGGCTGCGCGTGCCGATGAAAAAAGTGCTGCCCTTCATCATCACCGCCGACCACACGCCCGCGCAGGTCGGCCTCGATGGAGACGACTTGCGCGCGCGATTTCTCCCGCCGCCGCGGCAGATGGATTTGGATTTCAACGTGCCGGCCTCCACGCCGGCTGACCTCACCTCCGTCCGCGACGGAGAGTTGTAGCCATGCGCTCTGTGCTCATCCAGCCCACCTTCGAGGCCTGGCGCGATCAGGCGCGCACACTCCTCGCGCAGAGCGTGTCGCCCGACGAAGTGCTGTGGTCCGACGATGTCGCGGAAGGCGCGCTGTTCGCAGCGGAAGAACTCGCCGTCGCGAAAAGCGGCCCTGTTCCAAAAGTGCCCGTGACCTTCCTCGACATCGCCCGCACGGCCGCCGCGCACACCGACCCGCAGCGCTGGGCCGCGCTGTATCGCGTGCTCTGGCGGCTCACGCGCGGCGGCGAGCGGCATCTGCTTTCCATCCCCACCGACCGCGACCTGCGCCAGGTGCAGGGCTGGTGTAAAGCTGTCGGGCGTGACATCCACAAGATGCATGCCTTCGTGCGCTTCCGGCTCGTCGGCACGGACGAGGCCACCGGGCGCGAGCAATTCATCGCATGGTTCGAGCCCGAGCATCGCATCGTGCGACTGGCCGCGCCGTTCTTTCAAAAGCGGTTCGCCGCGATGGACTGGTCCATCCTCACGCCGCATGAATGCGTGCACTGGGACGGCACCGCGCTGCACTTCACGTCCGGCGTCCCGCGCAGCGCCGCACCCGATGAAGACGCGCTCGACGGCCTGTGGCGCACCTACTACCGCAGCATCTTCAATCCCGCGCGGCTCAAGGTGAAGGCCATGCAAGCCGAGATGCCGAAGAAGTACTGGAAGAACCTGCCCGAGGCGGAACTCATCAGCGAACTCATCGCCAGCAGCGAGAAGCGCGTGGCGGGAATGCTGAAAACCGAAGAGCGCCCAGCGAAGCCCGCGCCAAAGAATGCGTATCTCGAAAAACTGCGCCGCATGAACGACAGCGACGAACCCGCGAAATGAAAGGCGTAAAGAAGCAGCATCTCCCGGAGAAGGCGTGCGTCACCTGTGGGCGTCCATTTGCGTGGCGGAAAAAGTGGGCGCGCGTCTGGGACGAGGTGAAATTTTGCAGCGACCGCTGCCGCATGAACAGAGCAGCTCAACGCACTTCGATCCATGCGTAATCTCATTCTCGTCCTCGGCGACCAGCTCGATTCGGACTCCGCGGCGTTCGATGGCTTCGATGCCAATCAAGACGCGGTATGGATGGCGGAGGTCGCGCATGAGAGCACGAAGGTGTGGAGCACGAAGCCGCGCATCGCGGTGTTTCTCGCGGCGATGCGGCATTTCCGCGATGCACTCCGTGAGCGCGGGTGGCGTGTTTTTTACCGCGAACTGACGGCAGAATGCGCGGTGTGGCGTGGAGCCGATGGACGTGCGAAACCGGCGAGGGGCGATACGTTTTCCGACGCGTTGCGCGAGTCGCTGGCGAGCGTGAAGCCGGAGCGCGTGGTGATGGTGGAGCCGGGCGAGTGGAGTGTGCGGGAGGAAATCCGCGCGGCGATGGACTCGACGAAACTGCCACTGGAGATGCGTGAGGACCGGCACTTTCTGTGCAGTCACGCGGAGTTCGCGGCGCACTGCGAAGGCCGGAAGCAACTGCGCATGGAGTTTTTCTACCGCGAGATGCGGAAGCGCCACGACGTGCTGATGGATGATGGCAAGCC
>JANXZI010000519.1 GCA_025355595.1 Spartobacteria bacterium | reverse complement strand
CACACCGCACCGCCCTCTCCCACGACCGCGCAGTATCCGAATGGCTGCATCAGTTCAGTCGTCGGCCCGTACATCATCCTCGAGGATGTGGAAAAACCCGACTGGCTGAAGAGGCTCGACGGCGAGACAAGGTAGTTCAGGGCTTCAGCCCGAACCAACCGGGCCTCTCCGATTGCGGGACAACAACACGCACCCGCGAGCCAGGCGCGGTGGAAAGCGACCTCCGGGCGCGTTTTCGGATTCGCACTTGCATCCGTCCTCCGAAGCGTGCCCGGAGGTCACGCTCCGCCCCGCTCCTGCAAAAACTGCGCGATGGTCCCCGCGAGCTTGGCACCGATCCCCGGCACTTTCGCAATCGTCTCGGGGCTCGCCTTCCGCAGCCGCGCGACGCTTCCAAATTTCCGCAGCAGCGCCTGCTTGCGCGCTTCGCTCACGCCAGTGCAGTCGTCGAGGATGCTCTCGCTGATGCGCCGCTTCATGAGCAACTGATGGTAGCCATTCGCCCAGCGGTGGGCCTCGTCGCGGATGCGCTGGAGCAGTTTCAGCGCGCCGCTGTCCCTGTGCAAGATCGTGGGCTGCGATTTTCCGGGCCGGTAGATTTCCTCGAATTCCTTCGCCAGTCCGATGATCGGCACCTCGTGCAGCCCGAGTCGCTGCAATTCCGCGCACGCCGAACTGAGTTGGCCCTTGCCGCCGTCCACAATGATCAGGTCGGGCAAATTCGGATTGCGGATGGCAGACGGCAGATGGGTTCCGCTCCCAGCGAGCTTCGTGATGCGCCGCGCCATGTCGGCATTTCCCTCCTGCGAAAACGAATAGTCAATCTGCTCACGCACGACGCCTGATTCCGCTTCGTCATTCGTCATTCGGCGTTCGTCATTCGGCGCCCCGCTCTCGGCAATCTCCCCCAGCACCCGCACATACCGCCGCCGCACGACCTCGGCCATGCCCGCGAAATCATCCTGCCGTCCCTCAAGGCTCCGGATGCGGTAGCGGCGGTAAAGATGGTTCGCCGGTCGCCCATCAATGAAGCACACCATGCTCGCGACGACGTGCGTCGTGCTGATATTGGAAATGTCGAAGCACTCCATCCGACGCGGTGGCCCCGCGAGGCCGAGCATCTCCCCGAGTTCGGCGAGATCGGTCGCGGGATCAAGTGCGCCCGGGAGCTTCAGCCGGTGGCGCATCGTCGTCGTGTAGCGCGTCATCGGCTTCGTCGTCTTGCGGAGATCATTGAGCATATTCCGGATTTCCGCCGCGCGCTCGAAGTCGAGGGCGACCGCCGCCTTTCGCATCTCATCCTCGAGCGGCGCGAGCAGTTCCTTCGACTGGCCCTCGAAAAATTCACACGCCTTCGCCACCCGCTCGGCGTATTGCTCCGGCGTCGTCTCCGCGAGTTTCATCGGCACCTGGTAGGTGCTCGACTTGCGCTCGCGCTCGCTTGGCGAGCCGCGGCCGAATGTGAGCACGCCGAATCTTTTTCGCATGAAAGTCAGCGTCTGCCGCAGCGCGCCCGAATGTGCGAACGGCCCGAAATAGCGCGCGCCGTCGTCGGGAGTTTTCACTCGCGTGAGGCGGAAGCGCGGCCATTCCTCGCGCACGTCCACCTTCACCATGAGGAAGCGCTTGTCGTCGCGGAAGCTCACGTTGTAACGCGGGCGGTATTCCTTGATCAGCTTTCCCTCGAGCAGCAGCGCCTCGGGCTCGCTGCCCACGATGTGCCAGTCGAAATCGTAGATCGCCTCCGTGAGCGCGCGCACCTTCGGGTCTGCGCGCATGAGCCGCGACGGTGTGAAATAATGCGAGAGCCGCTTGCGAAGATCGCGCGCCTTGCCGACGTAGATCACGCGACCAAAGCGGTCGCGGTGCAGGTACACCCCCGGCTTGTGCGGCACGTCGCCGAGCTTTTTTTTGAAATCCACCTTTTCGCGGGGAGCGCTCATCGCGGGGAAAATCAGGGCTGCGGCGCGAGGTAGCGCTGGTGGCGGCGGATGATGTCGTCCACATATTGCCGCGTGCTCCCCGCTGCTGCGCGCATCATCTTCTGAGCGTCCGCCCCGCCCGCGGCCCATTTTTCCACGCGCGAGCGCCCGGCATTGTATTCCGCGAGCGCAAATGGAATCGGATCGTCGCGATCCTTCCAGTGCTCCAGCGCGCGGCTGAGATACCAAGTGCCCGCGTCGAGGTTGGTCTTCGCGTCAAAAAGATCGGCATACACGAAGACCTCGATCTTGTGCGCCGCCGCCCAGTCGCGCGCCGCTGCTTCGCCGACTTGCATCAGCCCGCGTTCGCCGGACGTGCCGGTTTTAGCCGTGGTGAAACGGCTCTCGCGCCAGACGACGGCCTTCACGAGAAATGGATCCAGACCGCGCTTTTGCGCCGCTTTTGCGATGAGCTTGTCGTGCTCGGAGAAGCGGCCCAGTGCGAGCATCCTCTGCGCATGATATGCGGGATCGGGCGAACGCCAAAATACGACTGCGAGCGCGACATTCGCCGCGCACAGCAGCGCCACGAGGAGTCGCCGGAGGTTTCGCTTCACGAGTTGTGAATAGAGGCGGCGCGACGGTGAATGCGAGAATTTTGCGCGCGGCGCATGTGCACGACCTTGGACAAAGCGCGCGCGCCCTGCATTCTCGCGGCATGTCCAAATTTGCCCGCGTCCTGCTCGATGATTCCGGCGGGCGGGTCTTTGACTACGGCATCCCCGAGGCGGCCGCGGCGGTGGTCGCTGTCGGCAGCCGCGTGCGCGTGCCAGTGCGGATGCGCGCGCTGCTCGGGACGGTGATCGCGGTTTCCGAGACGACGGAGGCCGAGGGAATCCGCGAGATTTCCGAGGTGATGAGCGCCGAGCCGACGATGAGCGCGCAGCTCATCCGCCTCGCGGAATGGGTCGCAAATTACTACTGCTGCCCACTCGAAGCAGCACTGCGCTCGGTGCTGCCGGGAGTGATTCGCAAGGCGGAGGTCGGACACAAGAAGCGGCTCGTCGCGCGGATTGCGCGTGAAGTTTCCGAGGAGGAAATCGCCACGATCCGCAAGCGCGCTCCGAATCAGGCGGAGGTGATCGTCACCCTGCTCGCCGCGAAAACTCCGATGCTTGTGAGCGAGATCGCGGAGAAATGTTCCGTCGCACCGCAGACGATCCGTGCGCTGGAAAAGAAGGGGCTGCTGTCCGTGGAGCCTGAGACGGTCGCGCGCGATCCGCATGGCAGCGAGACGTTCGTGCCGAATTCCAAACTGGAGCTGAACGTCGAGCAGACCGTCGTCTTTGCACGCGTGCTCGCGGCGATCGCAGCGAACGGATTGGAGCCCGCGCCGAAGCCGATGCTGCTGCACGGCGTGACAGGGAGCGGGAAGACGGAGATTTATTTGCAAGCGATCCAGCAGGTGCTCGATCGGGGCGAGAGCGCGATTTTGCTCGTGCCGGAAATCTCGCTCACGCCGCAGACGGTCGAGCGTTTCAAGTCGCGCTTTGCCGCGACGCAGCACGAGGTCGCGGTGCTGCACAGCCACCTGAGCGAAGGCGAGCGGCACGACGAGTGGCATCGCATCCGCAGCGGTGCCGCGCGTGTCGTCATCGGTGCGCGCTCGGCCGTTTTTGCGCCGGTGGAAAAGCTCGGCATCGTCATCGTGGATGAGGAGCACGAGAACACTTACAAGCAGGAGGAGATGCCGCGCTACCACGGGCGCGATCTCGCGGTGCTGCGCGGGCACATGGAAAAATGCGCGGTGCTCCTCGGCAGCGCGACGCCTTCGCTCGAGAGCTACCACCATGCGGTCGCTGGAAAATACGAGCTGCTCCGGCTCACCGTGCGCGTGGATGATCAGAAGATGCCGTTCATCCGGATCGTGGACATGCGGATGGAGGCGAAGAAATCCTCGCCGATCATCAGCGACCCGCTGGCGAAGGCCATCACTGCGCGGCTCGAAAAAAAGGAGCAGGTGATTCTGTTTCTCAACCGCCGTGGCTTCAGCACGACGCTGCTGTGCGGCAAGTGCGGCTACGTGCATGAGTGCCCGAACTGCTCGATCTCGCTGACGTTTCACCGCGCGGCGAACCGCGTGGTGTGCCACATGTGCGGCCATCTCGCCGTCGCGCCGACGAAGTGTCCGGGTTGCAAGGATCCCGGAATTAAATACACCGGCACAGGCACCGAGAAGGTCGAGGACACGGTGTGCAAATTTTTCCCGAAGGCCGTCGTGAAGCGCATGGACGCCGATGTGATGCAGCGGCGCGAGGCGTATCGCGAGACGCTGAACGCATTTCGCACGGGGAAAATTGACATCCTCGTCGGCACGCAGATGATCGCGAAAGGACTGCATTTTCCAAACGTGACGCTTGTCGGAATCGTGAACGCGGACATGGGCCTGCACTTGCCGGATTTTCGCGCGAGCGAGCGGACGTTTCAGCTTCTCACGCAGGTCGCGGGGCGCGCGGGGCGCGGCGATGTCGAGGGCGAGGTGGTCGTGCAGAGCTACACGCCGTTTCATCCGGCGATCCAGTTTGCGCGGCATCATGACTTCGAGGGGTTTTACGAGCAGGAGATCGAGTGGCGGCAGAAAATGGGGCAGCCGCCGTTCACGCATTTCGTGCTCATCACCGTGCGCTCGCCGCATCAGGAACGCGGTCGCTTTTCCACCGAGACGCTGCACCGCCGGCTGAAGGAGGCGCTGCCGAAGAATGTGACGCTCGGCGAATTCGCGCCTGCGCCGCTGGAAAAATCGCACGGCAATTTCCGCTTCCACATCGCAATCCGCGCGCACGCGATTACGAAGGTGAGCCGCATGATCCGTGATGTGCTCGACAAACTCACGATGCCCGAGGATGTCTTCGCCGTCGTGGATGTGGATGCGATTCAACTGCTGTGAGGGGAGGCGAACTCCGCAGGCATTTCCCAACCGCAGATGCACGCGGATGAACGCGGGTTTTGAAATTCCATCTGCTGTGCTCGGCGTTCATCTGCGGTTCTCCCGGTGCCGCAGCGGAATTTTCGTGAACAACACTCGGAGGGAAAAAAGAGCTTGAGCCTCCGCACAAGGCGAATACCTTCCCGGCCCGCGTTCGCCATGGATCGTTAGCTCAATCGGTAGAGCAAATGACTCTTAATCATTAGGTTGTCGGTTCGAGTCCGACACGATCCACCACTCTCCGCAACGGTCGGGGCTTTTTCTGGAAAAATTGGCGCGCAGAAAAATTGTCGGCGTGGCCTGCCCTCAGTGCTGTTCGCTCTTCGGGCGTAGGAAGCTCATCGTGTCTCCATCCTTCGCCTTGTCCCAGTCTTCCTTGCTCACCATCACCTCGTATTCGCGCTTTTCGGATTCGACCCAGACCTTCAGCGAATAGCCGGTGTCGGCGGTTTTTTCCGAGACGCCTTTCTTGCTCACGACCATGAGTGTCTCGCGGGGGCCGGGCGAATTATGCGCGCGGACGATGCCGCTGACTTTGTTGCGTTCCTTGTATCCGCCCGAGTTGAGGACGGCGAAAGCGATGAAGCCGATCACGGCGAGCGCGACGAGCACGCCGATGATGATGTCGCGGCGGTTCACGCCGGAGACGATGACACGCGGGCGCGGCGGCTTCGGGGCTGGTGATCCGGATGGGGCGGGCTTTGAGTCCATGAGCTACGAATTTTTCACGGCGAATTCCGTTTCCGCAAGGGGTACATTTTCCGGCGGAGGCGCGACGATGCTGCGCTCCCACACGTAGCGGCGCAGGATGACTTTTGACGCGGCGGTGAGCGGCACGGCGAGCAGCGCGCCGAGCAGTCCGCCGAGCAGGAGCGACCACAGGAAGACGGAGAAAATGACGGTGACCGGGTGCAGGCCCACGCGTTCGCCGACGATCCGCGGCGTGACGAAGAGGCCATCCACCTGCTGCACGACGATGAAGACGCCCGTGACCACGACGGGGAACACCCACCACGCGGCGGTCGCCGGCACGAGCCAGCTTCCGCCTTGCACGGAGGCGATGATGACCGCGGGGATCCAGCAGAGCGTGATGCCGATGTACGGGATGATGCCGAGGAAGCAGAGCCCGAGGCCGATGAGGATGCCGAAGTCGAGGCCGACGATGCCGAGCAGCGTGCCGGTGGCGATGCCGTTCACGGTGCTCACGACGAGCTGGCCGCGGAAGAACGCAATGAGGTAGCTGTTCACCTCGATGATGCACGCGACGACCTCGTCCTTGAATTCACTCGCACGCAGCGGGACGTACTTCGTCCATGAGGCGGCGATGTTTGGCGACTCGGCGAGGAGGTAGAAAAGATAGAGCGGGACGATGATGAGCGAGAGCAGGAAGCCGAAGAGGCCGAGGAAGCCGCCGAGGCTGGAATTAAAGAAGCCCCACACTTTCGCAAAAATGGTCGGCAGCGCTTTGTTGAGCCATTCACCGGTGCTGATGTTGCGGATAACCTCCTCGGGGTTGGGCGTTCCGTGCGGTGGCGCGGGCGGGGCGGCGACGGTCTTCGGATCGCTCTCTACAGGCGGCTGGCTCGCGGGTTCGGTCGCCGCTCCGGGATTGGGCGCGGGCTTTTCCGTCGTCGCGGGAGTTCCGGGCACCGGCGGCGTTATCGCTTTTTCCGGCACGACGGACGGCGGCTGCGGCGTCGGTGCGGGCTGGGGCTTGGCGAATTCGTACAGCTCGTCGGGGATGATCCGCAGGCCGGATTTCTCCTGGACGTAGAAGGCGAAACTGGAGATGCCGCGGCGGACTTGCATCGTGATGCCGGGGACCTTTTTTGCGAGCTTCGCGGTCTGCCCGGAGATCATCGGGATGAGCCAGAACATGATGCCGACGAAGGCCAGCGTGGTGACGGCAAAGACCGCGGTGACGGCGCGGAGACGCGTGGTGCCGAACCTCACGAGGTGCGCGACGAGCGGCTCGAGCAGGTAGGCGAGCACGCCGGCGATGGCGAAGGGCACGAGGATCGGCTGGAGGTAGGCCATCACCTGCGAGAAGACGTAGATGAACGCAACCGCGAGCGTGAGGATCGCCGCGACGGAGACAGTCGCGAGCGCCGTCCACATCGTCTTGCGCTGCCAGGGCGTCGGGAAACG
>JANXZI010000501.1 GCA_025355595.1 Spartobacteria bacterium | reverse complement strand
CGGTCACCGATCCGCCGCGAGCTTCCGCTCGCGCCTACGGCATGGACCACGCGGCCCGGCGCATACTTCGGCTCGGTGCGTGTGCCGATGTTTTCAAAAAACGTGAACCCGTCGCGGAACTCGCCGCAGATCAGAACAAGTTTCCCCGTCCCGCGGAAATCTGCGAAGCACGGCGACGGCCAGCCAAATGTCTCGGCGGGTTTGCCGCCCGCCATGAGCTGCGCGGGCTTTTCATACTTCGGCGCATCGTTCGTCCCGATGTTGCGGATGACATACACGAAGCCGCGCAGCCGGCCCGCAGTCCATTTTCCCTCGGGCGTGTAGGCATTGTCCCAGCCGTATTCCGTCCAGTCGTCCGCACCCACGATGATGTCCGTTTTCCCATCGCCATCGAAGTCCACATAGCGCCAGAAATTTCCGCGCACCTTGGTCGGATGCACGTTCGTCGGAAACGGCAGCTTCGTCCCTTTCTCAAAGCCGGAGCTGAGAAAATCCCGATACTCCATCGCCGGGCTGAGCACGCGCGGCTTCCCATCCACAAACGAAACGCCCGCATACTGCACCCCCTTGCTGATCCGTCGCGCGGCCCTGAAAACCGGCATCGCATCGCGCGCCGTGTCCGTGCCGGGATTCTTGAAAACGTACGTGCCGTTGTACGGCTTGTCCGGGCACGAAACGACGAGATCAAATTTGCCATCACCATCGAAATCCATCGGCAGCGGAAATGCCCACAGCCCGACGCCGAGGTCCACGGTGAGGCCAGGGTTGTTGTATTTCAGCCGCTCAAGCCCGTCGGCCTGCGCCGCTTGCGGAGAAAAAATCGTGCCCAGCGCGACGGATGCGAAGGCCGTGAGGATGGGATTTTTCATTGGGAGGAAAATGAGGGGCGAAAGCGAATCACGTGCGGCACAATGTGCCGCACACATTCACGCGGATGCCCAGCGCGCGGGCAAATGCGGCCTTGGCAAACAGGCACCCGTCCGCGGCCTTTGCGTCGTTCGCGTAGGCGACCTGGATGTGATTCGCCTGATGCTTCGCCATGAGCTGATCGCGCGACACGCCATAGGTGATCGCGTGCATGATGGGCCACTGCGGCGTGGTCGCCTGCCAGCGGCGCTCGGTCTCTTCGCGCGGCAGCGTGACGACTCCCCCGCGCCCGATGTCCATGTGCAGCGCCTCATCCTGCACGTAGATGCGCGACCACACGATCTCGCCCGGCTTGCTGATGCCGCGCAGTGTCGAACCGCCATTCGGGAAATACATCGCCGGCTGGCGGAAACCCTCCGCGCCTTTCCATCCGCCGATGAAATGCGCCGGCGGTGCGGCACCGCTGATGAGGAAGACCCAGACATAATCGGAGCCGCCGATGGAAGGAGGCGGGCTGATCTTTCCTCCGCGCTCCGAGTTCCCCGTTCCGCGTCCGAGAGTGCCCGCCTCGTTCCCTCGGCAGCTACCGTGAAATGCCCCCCACCGCACGTCGTGCAGCGTGTTCTCCACCGGCTGGCCGAGCGCGGCGTGGACGCGCTGCGTGAGCAGGCCGTCGAGCCCGGCGCACTCGTCCACTTCGTTGAAATGCGTAAGCGGCTGTCCCGCGTAGAGCACGCGCTTGCCGTCGCGCGAACGCACGGGCGGACGGTCGGAATTGTTCAGCGTGCCCTCCACGAGATCGCTCGCGGGCAGCAAATCTTTCAGCCCTTGCTGATATTGGATGCCGATCGCGTCGCAGCCGAAGTCATCCGCAATACGCACGGCGGCGACATACATTTTACACTGCAAGCGAATCTGCGCGTCGGTCAGGTCACTCTCGTGATCGAGGCCCGTGTGAAATTTCATCCCGCGCTTTCCCAACCACGCGCGCACGGCGTCGGCCTCGGCATCCGGCACGCGCATCGTCTCGGCGTAGAGCGCGGACTGGCTCAGGCGCTCCTTGAAAACTCCGCACGCATGCAGCGCGTGATCGGGGATGATCGCGTTGAACATGCCCATGCAGCCCTCGTCGAAAATCCCGAGGATCGCCTTCTCGCTGCGGAGCTGCGTCGCGAGCTTCGCGCCGAGCTTCGCGGCACGCGCGGGCACCTTTATTTTCTCCAGCGGGCAGGCGTGCGATGTGTCGTGCGTGATGTGCCCGGTCTTCAGCCACTGCCGCAGTTTCATGCGGAAAAAATCGTCGGTGAAATCCTCGCTCCATAGCGTCGAGTAGCGCACACCGGCCTTCGTGAGCGAGCCGTTGAGATTCAACATGCCGACGAGCCCCGGCCACTGGCCGCTCCAATTTGCGACGGTGAGGATCGGCCCGCGATGCGTCGTGAGCCCGGCGAGGACGTGATGCGAATACTGCCACACCGCCTCGGCGACAATGAGCGGCGCGTCTGGGGCCACATTGCGGAAAACTTCGAGGCCGAGCTTTTGCGAATCAATGAACCCGTGCTTTCGCTGTGCATCGAACGGATGCGCGCGCACGACGCTGATGCCTTCGGCGGCAAGCGCGACGGCGAGCGACTTTTCCATCGCGGCCTGCGCAGGCCAGCAGACCTGGTTTGCGGAGGGTCGCAGGTCGCCGCTGGCGATGAGTTGGACGGTGTTTTTCGGGAGGCGTTTTCCAGGCATGGCGGGTGCGCGGTTGTAGTGCGTGCGTGCGATTTTGAAATGACGAATGACGGATGCGCGGCGGCTCACCACACCAGGCTCCCCGCTTGCGCTGCGGCGCGATGCCGCTAGCGTGCGCGCCTTTTCCACGAATGATCCAGCCCGTCCGTCACGTTCACTTTCTCGGCATCTGCGGCACGGCGATGGGGGCTGTGGCTGCGGCCATGAAAGATCAGGGTTTCATCGTCACGGGATCGGACTCGAATGTGTTCCCGCCGATGTCGGATTTCCTGCGCGAACGCGGCATCGCGCTGAAGGAAGGCTACTGCGCAGCGAACATTCCAGACGACACGGATATGGTCGTCGTGGGCAACGCGGTCGGGCGCGGCAATGCGGAACTCGAGGAAGTGCTGAACCGCCGCCTCTCCTACCAGTCGCTGCCGGAGACCCTGCGGCATTATTTCCTGCGCGGGCGGCGGAATCTCGTCGTCGCGGGCACGCACGGAAAGACGACGACCGCCGCGATGCTCACGCACATCCTGCGCAGCGGCGGGCTGAATCCGGCATTCATGATCGGCGGCATCGCGGAGGATCTCGGACAGGGCGCGAGCCTGCACGATTCCGAGATTGTCGTGATCGAGGGCGACGAATACGACACGGCATTTTTCGACAAGGGGCCAAAGTTCGCACACTACCTGCCGTCACTCGCGATTCTGAATGCGGTCGAGCTGGATCAGATGGACATCTACGCCGATCTCGCCGCGGTGAAGAAGGCCTTTGGCCTGCTCATGCGCGTCCTGCCGGAAAATGGCGTGCTCATTTTCAACGCCGACGATCCAAGCTCGTGCGAGGTGGCAAACGACCCGAAAACGTCGAAGGCGAAAACAAGGATCGCCGCCGGCCTCGGCGCGGATGCCACAGCGCGCGCGACCGATCTGCGGCACCAGCCGGAGGCCTCGCATTTCACCCTGCTCGGCACGCGCTTCTCCGTGCCGATGGTCGGCGAGATCTACGTGCGCAATGCGGCGATGGCGATCCTCGCCGCGAACCACTGCGGCGTGCCGCTCGATGTGGTGCAAAAGGCGGTCGCAAATTTCCGCGGAGTGAAGCGGCGGCAGGCGCTGCTCGGCGAGCGCGACGGCGTGCGCTTCGTCGAGGACTTCGGCAAGCACCCGACAAATATCCGCGAGACGATCAAGGCGCTGCGGCATCGCTTCCCTGGTGCGCGCATCTGGGCCGCAGTGGATCCGCGCTCGAACACGATGTGCCGCGCGGCGATGCAAAAAGATCTGACTGACGCACTCGCGCACGCCGACGGCGCGCTCATCGGCCCGGTGGATCGCCCCGAGCGGTTCGCACCCGGCGACGCGCTCGATCCTGCCGGCGTCGCGCGCGATCTGAACGCGCAGGGGTGCCGCGGATTTGCGGAAACCGGCGCGGACTCCATCGTCGCGCGCCTTCGCGAAATCACGCAGCCCGGCGATGTCGTCGCGCTTTTCAGCAGCGGCAGCTTCGGCAGGATTTACGAAAAACTCCTGCAGGGCGCGTAGCTTTCACAACTCGTTTTTGCGGGTGCATCAGGCTGCGCCGTCATCCACGGCTCTTTGCTCGCGTGACGATGGTGTAGCTCATGCTCCTCCGACATCCGGCTCCCGCAGGAACTCAAGGGGGCGGCGGACATGTCGCAGCAGGAGGCCGGGGCTTCACCGGGCTGCACGACGGATTGCGTGCACTCTTCGCGGGCCTTCAGGTCAAAACGGACGTCGCCTATTTCTTCGCGAGCGCGGCCTCGATGGCTTTCACGAGCTTGGCGTCGGTCGGCTTCACGCCGGGCTCGAATCGCGCGGCGACCGTGCCATCGCGTGCGATGAGGAATTTGCCGAAGTTCCATTTCACGTCGCCGGGGAATGGCGCGGCCGGGCCCGAGAGTTCCTTGTAGAGCGGATGCTGTTCGGGGCCTTTGACGTGGAGCTTGTCCATCATCGGAAAGGTGACGCTGTATTTTTTCGTGCAGAATTCCTTCACCTCGGCATTCGTGCCCGGCTCCTGCGCACCGAAGTCGTTGCACGGAAAGCCGACGACCACGAGACCCTTGTCCTTGTATTTGTCGAAGAGCGCCTGCAGGGCCGAGTATTGCGGCGTGTTCCCGCAGCGCGACGCGACGTTCACCGCGAGCACGGTCTTGCCCGCAAATGCCTTCAGCGAGGTCTCCTTCCCGTCAATGTCCTTGAGCGGGATGGATTGGAGCTTCGCCTCATCGGCGTGCGATGCGGCGGCGGTGAATATGGCGGCGAGGGCGAGGAGCGTGTTTTTCATGGGGGGAAATCGAAATGCACGGATAGCAGATGCGCCAGTGGAGTTCAAATGATTCGCGCGCTCCTTGAATGAAATCACGCATCCTGCGCCGCCGCCGTCCGTCCCAGTGTTGCGCATCGAGCTGCTCATCGGTGTTCTGATGCGATTGCGCCGTATCAAAAATCCCGGATTTCTTGTCGCAGTCACGGATGTCCTCTAAAGACTCGGACCGTCCTGCCGAGGGAGCACTCACTCGGTCACCCCCAAACTGAAACCTCACCATGAAACGAATCCTCCAGACATGTGCAGCGCTGCTGATGGCCATCCTTCCCGCCGTCCGCGCCGCCGCTCCGAAACGGCCAAACATCCTCTGGCTCATCGCCGAGGACATGTCGCCCGACGCCGTGACGTGCTACGGAAATGCACAGGTATGGACACCGAATCTGGACCGGCTCGCGAGCGACGGGGTGCGGTTCGAGCGAGCCTACACGACTGCGCCGGTGTGCTCGGCGAGTCGGTCGGCTTTCATGACGGGGATGTACCAGACGAGCATCGGCGCGCAAAATCACCGCTCGCACCGGGACGACGGCTACGGCTTGCCCGATGGAGTGCGCCCGCTGCCGGAGTGGATGCGGGATGCGGGTTATTTCACCGCGAATGTCGTGAAGCTCCCCGAGGCGTGCGGTTTCAAGGGAAGCGGGAAGACGGACTGGAATTTTGCGCGCGAAGGCAAGCCATTCGAGTCTGCGGACTGGGCTGACTTAAAATCACACCAGCCGTTTTACGCGCAGATTAATTTTCAAGAGACGCACCGCACCTACCACGCGCCGCCAAAGGCCGATCCGGCGAAAGTGAGCATCCCGCCGTATTACCCCGACCATCCGGTGACACGAAAGGATTGGGCGGAGTATCTCGACGCAGCCACGGAACTCGATCGGAAGATCGGCCTTGTGCTCGATCAACTCAAAGCTGACGGCCTCGCGGACAGCACGGTGATCTATTTTTTCGGCGACCACGGCGAATCGCACGTGCGCGGAAAACAATTTTGCTACGAGGAAGGCCTGCACATCCCGCTCATCGTGCATTGGCCGAAGGCGTTTCCTGCTCCCAAGCACTACAGCGCTGGTCTTCAGAACATCCGGCTCATCGAGGCGATTGATTTCGCACCGACGATGCTCGAAATCGCGGGAGTGAAGAAGCCGGAGAAGATGCAGGGCCGCGTGATGTTCGGCGAGCAAGCAGGTGCGCCGCGCGAATACGCATTCGGTGCTCGCGACCGATGCGATGAGACGGTCTTCCGCCTGCGCACCGTGCGCGACGTACGCTGGCGCTACATCCGCAATTTCACACCCGACCGACCGTTCCTTTCGCCAAACGACTACAAAGAAAAGCAGTATCCCGTGTGGAACCTCCTCAAGGAACTCCACGCGCAGGGCAAGCTCACGCCCGCGCAGGAATTCCTCTGCCAGCCCACGATGCCGCCCGAGGAACTCTAAGATCTCCATGCCGATCCATTTGAAATCCACAACCTCGCCACCTCCGGGAAACCCGAGGACCAGACAGCATTGAAACGCCTGCGCAGCGTGCTGGAAAAATGGATCGTGGACACCGACGACAAGGGCCGCACCCCCGAGCCACCCGAAGTCGTCGCCACAAAAGGCGCGACGAAACCTGGCGGCAACGCCAAGCCGAGGCTGACACCCGACGCTGCGAAGTGAACCGCACCCGCAGAACCCTGGCGAGAATTGCCGCGTGCTCCGACCCCCTGAACCGCAGACAGCAATACTAAACTTATCAACGCCGCGGCTCATTTCCTACGCGGACAAAAGGCGCTGCTGATTGACTCACGCAACACCGCCATCCACTGTCACGGACACGATGAGACCAGTTGCTGTCGATTTGTTTGCTGGCGCAGGAGGCATGTCGCTCGGGTTTGAGCAGGCAGGCTTCGACGTGCGCGCAGCGGTGGAAATCGATCCCATTCACTCGTGCATCCATCACTTTAATTTCCCCCTCTGCACCGTCATTCCACAATCGGTGCAGGACTTGAACGGTCAGGGTATTCGCCAGAGAGCGGGCATCGCCGGAAAAGTCCATGTGGTCTGCGGTGGTGCGCCATGTCAGGGCTTCTCGATGATTGGCAAACGGGTGCTCGACGATCCGCGTAACAGTCTGGTCCGCGACTTTGTGCGTATCGTGTCAGAATTGGATGCGGACTACTTTGTTTTTGAAAACGTCAAGGGACTGACGGTAGGCGAGCACCGCAAGTTTCTGGACGAATTAATCGCTGAGTTTGAATCGGCAGGCTACGCGGTGCGATTGCCGTGGCTGGTCTTGAACGCGGTGGCCTATGGGGTGCCGCAAGACCGGAAGCGGTTGTTTTTGCTCGGGGCCAAGAAGGGCAGGCGATTGCCTCTGTATCCTGCCCATGTCACGACGTGTGCGGGAAGAGCGATGGAACTGGGCCTGCCCGGCGGACCTTCATGCAGGGATGCGCTGGACGACTTGCCCGACGCGAGCCGATTCCCAAAACTGCTCACGAACGACGAGGTTCGCACGAATGCCTGGGGCAAGCCCTCGGCTTACGCAAAGGAACTGCGCTGCCTGGAGCGTTCCGCGTGGCATTTCGGCCATCCCAGAATCTGGGATACGGAGACACTCACATGCAGCGCGCGAAGCGAACATTCGGACGTCTCCCAACTTCGTTTCGCCGAGACGCCGCCCGGTGATGTGGAGCCCATTTCGCGCTTCTTCAAACTGGCGCCTTCGGGAGTTTCAAACACGCTGCGGGCCGGAACGGATGCGGCGCGCGGCGCATTCACCAGTCCGCGTCCGATCCACTACAAATATCCCCGCTGCGTCACCGTGCGTGAGATGGCCCGGCTGCACGGCTTTCCCGATTGGTTCCGCTTCCACGTCACGAAGTGGCATGGTGCGCGCCAAATCGGCAACTCTGTGCCGCCACCGCTCGCGCGAGCCGTGGCCTCGTCCGTCATCGCAGCGATGGGCATCGCACCGAAGACGGTGGCAGCGCCCCTGGCCCTCGGCGATCCCGCGCTGCTCAAAATGGAGATGTCGCAGGCATCGGCGCATTGGGGTGTCACGTGTCCGATTCAGGCGAGAGACCGCAAAAGCGGCGCGCGAAAACGCTCCCAACTAGAAACAGAAACGGATCGTCTTGCGGCTGCCTGAGCTTGCTATGAAGGACAAACAGCCGAACCGCTATCAGGCTCTCATCGAGAGCATCTTTTTCCGTCATTATCGAAATGGGCATACCGTCGTCCCCTTCACTCGAGAGGAGCTGGTATCAACAGCCAAAAAGCTGAAAATCACGATCCCGTCGAATCTCGGCGACGTGCTCTATTCCTTCCGTTATCGCAATCCGCTGCCTCAGAAAATTCTTCAGACCCAGCCCGATGGGCAGGAATGGCTCATCGAAGGCGCGGGTCGCGCGAAGTATGAGTTTCGATTGGTCGTCATCAATCGGATCATCCCCGATGCGCGCAAAGTGATCATCAAAATCCCGGACGCCACGCCCGAAATCATCGCCGCCACCGCATTGTCTGACGAGCAGGCGCTGCTTGCAAAGGTGCGCTACAACCGGCTCATCGATATCTTTCTCGGCGTTACTGCCTACTCCCTCCAAAATCACCTGCGCACCACCGTCAAAGGTCTGGGACAAATCGAAATCGATGAGGTCTATGTCGGGATCGACAAGCACGGCTGCCAACACATCATCCCCGTCCAGGCGAAGGGCGGAAACGATCAGCTCTCCACCGTGCAGGCAAAACAGGATATCGCCTGCTGCGCTGAAAAATTCCCCGGACTCCTGTGCCGGGCCATCTCCGCGCAGTTCATGAACGATGCACGCATCGCCATGTTCGAGCTTTGTCTGGATGAGCAGGGCCTCGTGAGAACTGTCGAGGAACGGCACTACCGGCTGGTTCCGGCGGATCAGATCGATGCCGCAGATCGGGAGATGTATCGCCGCAGGGCGTGAAGCGCGAAACGAACGGCAGATCGCCAGCCAAGTTTGCTAGCGCGCACAGACAGGGCTTTATATGCAGTCCCTTTACTTTGCTCTTCCTACCATGCCGAACAAAAACACCCTCATCTTTTTCACCGCGCTGCTGCTTTCGGCATCGGGCATCCGTCATTCGTCATTCGCCACGGAAGCCCCCGTACGAAAGCCCAACGTCCTCTTCATCATCGCCGATGATCTGAACAACAGCCTCGGGGCGTACGGGCATCCGCTCGTGAAGACGCCGAACATTGACCGACTGGCGGCGCGCGGCGTGCGCTTTGACCGCGCGTATTGCCAGTTCCCGCTCTGCGGGCCGAGCCGGAATTCGTTCCTTACGGGGCTGTATCCGAACAGCACGGGGATCCTCGCGAACGCGCAGCTTTTCCGGCAGACGATTCCCACGGCGGTGAGCCTGCCGCAGGCGTTCCGGCTCGATGGCTACCTCGCCGTCCGCATCGGCAAGCTCTACCACTACAACGTGCCGAATTCGATCGGCACGAATGGACACGACGACCCCGGCTCGTGGGAAATGGAGATGAACCCCGCGGGCTGCGACCGCATGATGGAGGAGCCGGAGATTTTCAGCCTCACGCCGGGGCAGTTCGGCGGCACGCTGAGCTGGCTCGCTTCAAAAAATCCCGATGCGAAGCACACCGACGGCATGGAGGCCGCGGACGCGGAGTGGGTGCTGGAGCGTTGCGCGAAGCAGAAGGATCGCCCGTTTTTTCTCGCCGTCGGATTCTTCCGCCCGCACACGCCGTACGTCTCGCCCGCGTCGTATTTCGAAAAGTATCCCGAGGCGGAAATGCCGGTCGTGCAGGGCGTGGCCGAGGATCAAAAGGACATCCCGCCCGCGGGGCTGATGAGCTACAAAAAGGAGCAGGACAAGCTCACCGGCGATCTGCGCAGGCAGGCGGTGCAGGCGTATTTCGCCGCGATCAGCTTCATGGATGCGCAGGCGGGCAAGGTACTCGACGCGCTCGATCGCCTCGGCCTGAGCGACAACACGATCGTCGTCTTCACGAGCGACCACGGCTATCACCTCGGC
>JANXZI010000499.1 GCA_025355595.1 Spartobacteria bacterium | reverse complement strand
CTCGTGCTGTTGGTGCTCGCGGTGAAATCACATGCGGCGCTCGAAGTCGGCAAGCCGCTCTGGGGTTTCGATGGCAAGGTGCTGCCGAATTCATTCACGATCATGTCCGTCGAGATCGTGAACCGCGGCGCGCAGCCCTTCGACGGCGACCTCGTGCTGCGCGATCTCGCGAGCGGTGTGCCCGTGAAACAGGCGGTCTTCCTCGCACCGGGCACGGCGCGCTGGGTGCAGTTCCACCCGTACGTCGGCAGCTACGTCCCAGGGTGGAGGCTCTCGTGGAATGACGGGCGCGCCCGCGAGGAAGACATGGGCCAGCCGAACACCGGCGCACCGGCCACGGTGCTTCTGGCAGACCCGGAGGCACCGGGCATGAGAGCCGCCCGCATGAGGTTCTTTGCGGAGAATCTTTTCCCCACGACGGTCAGCGCAACGGATGGACTCGGCGCGGTGGTGCTCGATCACCAGCCGCGCTGGGATGCGCCGCGGCGCGAGGCCTTTCTCGATTGGGTGCGGCGCGGTGGCACCGTGCATCTGCTGCCGGGCGTGGACGGTGCGGCGGTACAGTTCAGCGACGATTTTTCGCCGCTGAATCTCACCGGCAGCGCCGACCGCCAGCACATCGGGGCGGGGCTCGTGGTGCGTCACACGATCACGCGCGCAGACATGGCCGAGCAGTGGCTGAAGGAGCACGGATTCGCGCCCGTGGAAATGCGCGAGGATGGCCAGGGCAACATGAGCGATCACGACGGCTTCATCCTGCACAAGCTCGCGGCCATCACGCGGCCAAACATCAAGTGGGGGCTCATCTACCTGCTCACGGTCGTGTATGTCCTTCTCATCGGCCCCGTCTTTTACGTGCTGCGGAAACGCAACTACCGTGTGCTGCTCGGCGGCTTCATCGCGACGGTCGCGCTCTTCGCGTGGGTCTTCACAGTCATCGGGCGGCGCGGCTACGGGGAGAAGCAGACCTATCACTCCGTCGCGATCGCGCGCTCGCTCGGCGCAGGTCGCTTCGATGTGCATGAATGGGTCCACGCCTTCGCGACGGTGGGCGACATCTACAAATTCGCGCACGGCGATGGCGGACAGCTTTACGCCACGGGCTTCGAGGGCGACACCGTGCGCGGCGAAATCCGCGAGGGAAAGGAGTCGCTCATCGCCGCGGATATCCCGCTGTTTTCATCGCGGCCCTTCCTCCACCGCGGCGTGATGAAGGCGGATGATCCGGGGCTGAAGGTCGAAGAATGGACGGGCATGTATCCCGACGCGAAAAACACCGGCCCGCTGCGGGGCTTTCGCGTGAGCGCCGCACCTGAGTTCCGCAAGCGCATCTTCACCGCGGTGCTCGAACACAACGGGAACTATGCGGAACTCGCGCCGACGCCCGGCGGCTTCGAGCTTGCGAAAGGCGCGCAACTGAAGAGCGCTGAGAATTTTTTCGGAAACAAAAATTACACGTACTACGGGGGGCGCTACTCCGGCGGCTACTACGGCGACACGGAGAACGTCATCAGCGAACTGCGCGCGATGCACCCGTTTCTCATCAGCCTCGCCAATGGCGGTCGCGCGTATTCGAAAAAATATCTCACGCAGCCCGGACGGAGCGCCGATCACGCGCGCCTTTTCCTCTACGCAGAAGCACCGGCGTCCTTCGCGATGAAGAACGATCGTTTCGAGTCCGGGACGAGCCTCGTGCTCTACGTCGCCGATATTTTCAAACCGTGAACCTCCGCACCGCATGGACCATCCGCCCGTCATAGACATTCGCAATCTCCGCCACGCGTACAAGAACCACGTCGCCGTCGCCGATGTGACCTTCACCGTCGAGCGCGGGAGCATCCACGGCTTCGTCGGGCCGAATGGCGCGGGGAAGACGACCACACTGAAAGTGCTCGCCACGCTGCTTCCGCCGCAGACGGGCACGGTGCTCGCATTTGGCAAGGACATCGTGCGCGAGCGGAACGATGTGCGGCAGAAGATCGGCTACATGCCAGATCACTTCTCGATGTACCGGCAGATGACCGTATTCGAGTACCTCGATTTTTTCGGCGCGGCGTACGGCATGAACCAGGCGCAGCGCGACAAGACCATCGGCGACGTGCTCGCGCTCACCGACATGGCGGGGCGCAAGGACGACTTTGTGCAAGGCCTCTCGCGCGGGATGCAGCAGCGCGTCTCGCTCGCGCGCGTGCTCGTGCATGATCCGGATCTGCTGCTGCTCGACGAACCCGCCAGCGGCCTCGACCCGCGCGCGCGCATCGAGCTGATGGAAATTCTGCAGGAGCTGAAGCGGCTCGGAAAAACAATCTTCATCAGCTCGCACATCCTCAGCGAACTCGCCGAGCTGTGCGACTCCGTGACCATCCTCGACCGCGGCTCGGTGAAATATACTGGCACCATGCGCGGTCTCATCGTCGGGGAAAAATCGGGCGACGCCTTTGCCCTCACGCTCGCGGCGGAGCACCCGCCGCTCGTGCCCGCGCTGTCGGCGCTGCCGGGCATCACGCGCGTGCAGCAGCCGGTGAATGGCGAGGCGCGCTACACCGTGGAATTCGATCCCGCCGCGCTCACGCCAAACGCCATCCTCCAGGCCGCGCTCGCCTCCGGCGCAAGCATCACCGCCTTCCAAGAAGACGTGAAGCACCTGAACCAGGCCTTCATGGATCTCACCGAGCCCGGCGTGCGGACGTAAAACACCCCAGAAAAATGCGTCCATTTTTCCAAGCTCAGAGTTCCAAGTTTAGAGTTCCAAGTTCAGCCCGCCGCAGGCACGCCGCGAACTTGGATGCGTGCTCTGACAGGGCGAAGCCGCTGCGCGGGGCTGAATTTGGAACTCGGAACTCGGAACTCGGAACTCGGAATCCACCCCGCCATCCGTCCCACGCGATGGCTCCGACATTTCCCAAACCAATCTAAGCCGTGCTCACCCGCCTCCGCCCCATCTTCGCGCTCTTCGTGCGCTCACTGCGCGAGCAGTCGCGCGCAAGGTTCACGCCGCTCGCGCGTGGCGCGCTCGCGCTGCTGCTCCTCTTTTTCATCGCGGGCAACGAGCAGAATTTCACCCGCTACTCCGCGCCCGGCCAACAGGTGCTCATCCTGGTCGTCATGGTGAATTTCTTCGCCATCGCCATCTTTGGCCTCAGCACATTTGCCTCCGCCATCACCGAGGAAAAGGAGGAGGACACGCTCGGACTTTTGCAGATGACGCGCCTGAACCCGCTCGCCATCCTCCTCGGAAAAAGCACCGCACGGCTCTGCGAAGGCCTCCTGCTGCTCGCCGTGCAGGTGCCTTTCACCATGCTCTGCATCACGCTGGGCGGCGTGTCACTGGAGCAGGTTCTGCGCTGCTACGCCATCCTCGCGGCGTTCCTTTTTTTTCTCTGCAATGTCGCGCTCCTGTGGTCGGTCATCTGCCGCCGCACGAGCCGCGCGACGGCCATGACGGTGCTCACCGGCTTCGTCCTCTACGTGCTGCCGCTCTTCATGATTTCGATCGCCATGACCTCAAGGTTCCGGGGTGGGAGCCCGGCTGGCTGGCTCGAGTCGTTTGCGCAGACTTGGATCGGGATCAATCCCGGCTTCGACCTCGTGAAGGCCATCGAACCGCGCGGCGCGATGCCCTTCGCCACGGACTCGCTGACCGCCAGCCTCGGCGGCGGGGTGATTTTTTTCTCGCTCGCGTGGCTGCTCTTCAAGCCGTGCTGCAATTCCAGCGGCGAGACTGTTTCGGAGAGCCCGAAAAAGTCACCGACGACCGCAGGCCGCCACACTTCGCGCCGACGTCCCGGCAAGCGCGCGATTGCCTGGAAGGATTTCCATTTTCTCGGCGGCGGGATGCGCGGTCTCCTCATCCGCACAGCCGTCTATGCCGCGATGGCCCTGCTCTTCGTCTGGTGGCTCGCGACCATCGTTCGTTCCTCCATGCGGACGAAGGATGTCGGCGTCATGTTTTGGATTTTCGGGGATCTGTGTTTCAGCGTTGAATTTGGCCTCGTCAGCGCGCGCATGTTCGCCGCCGAGCGGAAGCGCAAGACTCTCGGCGTGCTCTGCACGCTGCCGCTCGGCACCGGCAGGATCATCCGCGAAAAAATCCTCGGCGCGCTCCCACAGCTCATCCCGTCGGCCACGCTCGCCATCATCGGCCTCCTCATGATTTTCGGCGGATCGAATGGCGAACGCTGGGACGCGTTGGAGTTCACACCCGAGTTCATCGCCGGCCTGTTCCTCGCCTTCAGCGGCTATATTTTCTTCGCCGTGCTCGTCATGTATCTCTCGCTGCGGATGGGCCGCGCGCCATTCGCCACCGGCCTCTGCGTGGTCATTGTCATCTGGATTATCATCATCTTCACCCTTGATGGACGCCACTCACACGACGACGCCGTCGCACAGATGCTCACGATCTCCGTGCTGACATGGATCGCCACGCTCCTCATCGCGGCGCGGATTCCGCACCGTATCGCGCTCGCCGCGGCGGCCGATTAGCGGGAGAAAATGCGCGCACTCTGCGCACTCTGCGCGCGGGTCATTCACGCGGTGCACGATTCCAGCCGCCAACGCCGCTCCCGTCGAAACCGGGATGTCGAGAGGAGGAGAAAGGCGGTGCGGTGCGGGAGGCGCCTGCGGCGGGCTCAACGTCCAACGTCCAACGCCCAAGGGAAGAATCCGAACTGCGAAGCGCTGCTTGCTTTGGAAGTTGGACGTTGGGCGTTGGACGTTGGACGTTGAAATGCTCCCTCGCATTTTGATCCGCTTCCCCCGCCCAAACATTTCCGTCCCCATTTCCCCGCCCCACTGCTATCCCACTTCGCATGAAAACCTCCCTCACCCTCCTCGTCGCACTTTCCTCCGCCACGTTTGCCGCCGACCCCGCGCCGCCTCAGACGCGCCTCGCGCAGATTGACAAGCTCGTGCTCGCCGACTCCTTCACCGGCTCCGCGCTCGCGAAGGAATGGAAGGCCGCGAAGGGCAAGTGGGAAATCAACGACGGCACACTGCGCGGCGCGGAACTGAAGTCGGACAGCCACGGCGCGGTCCTCCGCACGGCCTTCAAACTCAAGGACATCGTGATCGCCTACGACGTGAAGCTCGACGGCGCGAAAGCCACCACGCTCTCCATCAACGGCCCGAAGGAACACCTCGCGCGGATCATCATCGCACCAAACCGCTTCGTCGTGCAGCGCGACGACCAGGATCACGACGGCCCGGACAAGGCTGTCATCTTTCTGAACAAGGCCATGGAAATCGCACCCGGCACGTGGCACACGGTCGTCCTCGAGATGGTCGGCGACAAAATGGTCGGCACGCTCGATGGAAAAATCACCGGCGAAGGCAGCGACCCGAGTTTTGCCGCAAAGGAGAAGACCTCCCCGGGCCTCACCGTCGCGGGCGAGAGCGCGAGCTTCCGCAACGTGCGAATCTACACCGCAAAACCGGAGCCGAGGAAGTAGCCGCAGCTTTCGGAAAACGCTGAACAAAGAGCGGCGCGGGCAAGGTGGTTCCTGCGGCCCTCGCAGGAATGCGGGCCATTCACGCGGAGGGCCGCGTGAACCACTTTCACCAGCGTTTCCCTCGCAATGCCGCCGAATTCCAGCCTGCGCTCGTTTTTTCGCACCCGCCAAAGAAATCCCTTTTCCAGCGCGGCAATGGCCCCTAGCTTCCGCGCCCCATGACAGAAGACATCAAGAAGGCAGTCGAATCCGGCAAACTCACTTCCACAGCCGGGGCTGCCCTCGCGAAAATCCCACCGGGCACCATCGTCCAGCACAAGAGCTGGGGCTACGGCATCATCGTCGCGCACGATTTTCTGCTGAGTCAGACGACGATTGATTTCAAAGCGAGGAAGGGCCACTCGATGCAGCTCCAATACGCCGGCGAGTCGCTCGCGGCGCTGCCCGTGGATCACATCGCGGCGAAAAAATTTCAAAACATCGAGGCCGTGAAAAAGCTCGCGCAGTCCGACCCCGCGGCGCTCGTGCGGCTCGTGCTCCAGAGCCTCGGCGGACGCGCGACGGCGGACCAGATCTCCACGCAACTCGTCCCGGATGTGTTCACAGACGCGGCTTTCAAAAAGTGGTGGGAGCCCGCGAAGCGCGCACTGAAGGCCGACTCCCTCGTCGGCGTCCCGCAGAAAAAGACGGAACCATTCCTGCTCCGCGAGGAAGCACTTTCGCAGACCGACGAGATCCTCTCCGGCGTGAAGTCCGCGCGCACGCTGAAGGAGCAGATCAACTCGCTCGACAGCCTCACGAAGGCGCTCGCGCAGTTTAATGATCCGGTCGTGCTGCAGCCAATCGTCGCATCCATCGAGAGCGCGACGAAGAAGAACCTGAAGCTCCACACCTCCGAGACGCTGCAACTTCTCGCGCTCCGCGACGAGATCATCACGAAGCTCCCGCATCATGTGTCTGCGCCGGACACGCCCACGATCTCCGGTATTCTCCGGGACAATGATCGCAGCCTCATCGCGCTGCTCGGCGAGCTGCCCGTGTCGAAGCTGAAGAAAGTCATCCTCGCGCTGCCCGAGGCGTTCAGCGATCACTGGAGCACCAAGGCCATCCTTCTTTTCATGCGCGGCAACTCGAAGGTCGTCCCCGAGGCCGCGCGCCTGCTGATCGAAAAAGGGCGCATGGATGAATTTGGCGCGGCGCTCGACAAGTCCATCCGCGAACAGTCCATCGAAGCCGAGGGCCTGCAGTGGCTGTGCGAGGAGCGGCACGGCGTCTTCGGCGAAATCGCGCAGCACCCGCGCGTGCTCAGTGCCATCCTCGGCACGATGGATCGCGACCAGTTCCGCGAAAAGCGCGACCGCCGCCTCCAGGACATGCTCGTGAACGATCAGGATCTCATCATTGATCTCGTCGCCCTCGCCACCGATGAGGAGCTGCGCGAAGTGATGCGCAAGCTCGTCGCCTGCCCGACCTTCGACGAGCTGAACAAGCGCTCGCTCCTCGGCCGCATCGTGCGCGCCTATCCCGAGCTCGAGGCGCTCATCACGGGCCGGCCCGACGACGACAAGAAGAACGAACTCATCGTCTCGTGGAAGAGCCTCGAAGTGCGGAAAGAAGAATACGACGACCTCGTGACCAAGAAGATCCCGCAAAACCGGCAGGACATCCAGATCGCCCGCGACTACGGCGACCTCCGCGAGAATTTCGAATACAAGAGTGCGAAGGAACAGCAGCGCGTGCTCACCCGCCGCAAGAGCGAAGTCGAGCGCGACCTCGCCCGCGCGCGCGGCACCGATTTTGCCGGCGTGACGAATGAGAAGGTCGCCATCGGCACCAGCGTGAAGCTCCGGCTCGTGAAGGAAGGCGGCGAGGAAGGCTACACGATCCTCGGAGCCTGGGACACCGACCCCGCGAAGCACATCATCAGCTACCTCTCGCAGATGGCGCAGGTGCTCATCGGCCACGCAGTGGGCGACCGCGTCACCGTGCCGAAGGAAACCGGCGAGCACGAAGTCGAGATCCTCAGCATCGAGGTCGCGAAGATTTAGCGCACAGCGAACGGTCAGTCCCGCGTCCCGCGGGAAGGAATGGCGTCGGGCACGAGCGACACCCACGGATCGGTATCCACACGCGGAATCGCCCCGGCGGGGCTGCGGAATCGCGGACGCGATATTTCCGGCGCACCCTCCCGCGGCGCGTTCGCGAATGCCGGTGATCCGGGGGTTGCCGCGCGTTTCATTCGCTTTGCCCCCGGCTGATTTCCGCCAACCCTTCGGATTGAAAATTCAACCGTCACCCTATTGCTAGGTTCAATAACTGGCCAAAAACACACCAACCCCTGCCCTCGTTTTTAAAGAAAGCTCAAGCCGGCCGCTTGCCCTGTGTCCGCCACCCCTCCCAATCAAACCACTCCATCGGGCCGACGCGCCGCTTGTAGTCGTATCCCGACGGCTCGACGTACGCGTAGCCGGGATAGTGCCAGCGCCGGCCCGTCCTGCGGGCGAGGAGGATTTCCCAGATCAGCGTCGCGGTGCCGAGCGAGCGGCGCGACTCCTCCGGATCGAAAAAGGCGTAGATGCTCGACACGCCCGTCGCGCCGACATCGAGATAGCTCGCGGCGAGCAGCCGGTCACCGAGGAAAGCGCCGAGTTCCAGCGTCTGGCACGGCCCGGCGTGCGGCGCGGGGCCGAGGAAATCCTCGAGTGAATTCGGCACATTTTCGGCAAAGCGCTGCTTGTGAAGATCGAAGAGCCGCTGCCGATCCTCGAGCAGCTCCGCGGTCTTCACGCGGATTTCGAGGTCAGCATTTTTCCGGAGCACCCGGCGCTGACTCGCGCTCGGCTCGAAGCGCTGCGCTTCCACCCGCAGTGGCTGCACGTTGCGCAGCCCCGCCGCCGTGAGGCACTGCCGGTAGCGGTAAAAGATCGGCCCGAAATGACGCCAGCCATTTGCCCAGAGCGCGTCCATCTGCTCGGGCGACTGCTCCCAGCTCACGAAATGCTCGTCTTTGAGTGGCTGCATGTGGCGCATGATACGCAGCGCGCGGAAATTTGCCACGCTTCGTAAAGGGCTCGGCGGAAAGTGCTCAGTGGTGAATCCCGAATTCTGAATTCCGACTGAGCACTGAATACATCCTTGCCCCGCCCCGCGCCCGGTGCTCGCATCGCCGCACGGTCTCACGCAGATGTTCTCCCTCCGTCCACGGAAGCCATTTCTCGGCATCGGCATTGCCGCGATCATCGGGATCCTGATCGCGGAATGGTGGCCGGTCCCGCTCTTGTGGGCCATCGGCGCGGCGGCGGCTTTCGCGCTTGCGGCGCTCATTTTTCCGAGGGGGTGGATGTGCTGTGCATTTTCCGCGGCGGGATTTTTTGCGCTGCATGAAGTGCGACATCACCACTCCGCGGGCGGCGCGCTCGAAGGCCTCCTCCGGGCCGCGCCGCGCACGGCATCGGCGGGCGGGATCGTGTGGTCGGAGCCGGTGAGCCACATCGGATCCCGCGGGGAAAAGCGCGCGACATTCTGGATGAAGCTCACGTCGCTGCGGCTCGACGGCGCTGCGGTTCCATTCGACGGCATGTGCCTCGTGCGATGGACCGGCACCACGCCGGAATACGGCGACGTGACCGTGATCGAAGGCTCGGCGCGGGCACTCCAGCCGATGACAAATCCCGGAGTGTTCGACATCTCCGAGTGGCTGCGGCGGCGCGGCGTCCACTTTGAAATCTCCGGGCGCACCGCGGGCGACTGCACGGTGACGGCGCATCGCCACGGCTCGCGTGCGAAGAAATTTGCGATCTCTGCGCGAGAGTGGATCCGGAAGAAGCTCGAACTCGGACTCGCCGGTGAGCCGGACCTCACGATGCTCATCGAGAGCATGGTGCTCGGCCTGCGCGGTGAGACGCCGCCGGAGATGAAGGGGCTCTTTCAAAAGACCGGCACGCTGCATCTCTTCGCCGTGAGCGGGCTGAATGTCGCGATGCTCGCGGGCATCGCGTGGTATCTGCTGAAGCCGCTGCGTGTCCCGCGCCGCATCGCCGTCCTCCTCATCATTCCCCTGCTCTGCGCGTATGCGCTCGTCACGGGGCTGAGTTCGAGCTGCGTGCGTGCGACGGTCATGGCGTCGTTCATCCTCCTCGGGCAATTGATCGGGCGGCCCACCGTCGCGATGAACAGCCTCGCCGCCGCCGCAGTCGCAATCCTCGCGTGGGATACGGAGGAATTTTTCACCCCCGGCTTTCAGCTCTCATTCGCGCTCGTCGCCTTCATCATGGGACTCTCCGGGCCGATCGCGCGAAAGATCGAACCTCTTGGGACACCGGATGATTTCATCCCGCAGGAAATCTGGACGCGCAGCGAGCGGGGGCGTGTGTGGCTTTGGAAACACATCGCGGGCGCCACGGGCGTCACGCTCTCCGCGTGGATCGGATCATTCGTTTTCATGGCGGGCTACTTTCATCTCATCTCGCCGGTCGCGATTTTTGCAAATGCGGTCGCTGTTCCGCTCGCATTCTTCGTCCTCGCGCTCGGGTTGATGAGCCTGCTGTGCGGCACATTCTCCGCACCGCTCGCGATGCTCGTGAACCAGGCAAACTGGGCGATGGCAAAGGCGCTGCTCGCGAGTCTCGCTTTTTTTTCAAAGGCACCTGGCGGCTACGTGTACGCTGAGGTGCCGCGGCTCGCACGCGCGCCTGTGTGTGAGATCACTTCGCTCGAAGTCGGCGATGGCGCGGCGATCCATCTGCGATCCGGCAGCGGCGACTGGCTCGTGGATTGCGGCGGCGCGCGCGATTACAACAGCACGCTGCTGCCCTATCTCCGCTCGCGCGGCGTGAACCGGCTCGACGGGCTCGTGCTCACGCACGGCGACACCGCACACGTTGGCGGAACGGCGTTCGCACTCGATGATTTCCATCCGCGCTGGATCGCGGACACAATTTACAGTGATCGCTCGCCATCGCGCCGGGACATCCACGCCCGGCTCGCCGTCGCAGGGAACGGCAAGCGTTTTCTCCAGCGTGGCGACGAAATTCCGCTCGGTAAAAATGCGACGCTGAAAGTGCTTTTTCCGCCGCCGGGAATCACGCGCAACCAGGCCGACGACAAGGCGCTCGTCTGCCGCATCGAGGCCGCGGGCCTGCGCGTGCTGCTCGTGTCCGACGCGGGATTTTCCACCGAGCGCTGGCTCACGGAAAACGAAACGGATCTGGGGGCCGACGTGATCGTGGCGGGCTGGCACTCGCGCGACATTTCCGGCACGGCGGATTTTCTCGCGCGCGTCGCGCCGGTGGCCGTCGTGTGTTCGCGTCCGCCATTCGGAATCACGGAGGATCGTCTCGCCGAGTGGGAGCGCGGCGTGCGTGCCGTCGGAGCGGAGCCGTTCCGGCAGGAGCGCTGCGGCGCAGTGCGGATCGAAATGCGCGAGCACCACGGCCTCACCGTGCAGAGTTTTCTCGGAGGTCAGATCTTGCGCAGCCGGGCGCGGTAGATCGGCAGGCCCTGATCCACGAAGTGCTGCTCGAAATCGGTCTTCGGATAATCCGCCTCCTCGATCCACTCAATGCGCTCGAAGCCCTTCGCACGCACGATCACTTTTTCGATCCACTGGAAATACGGCTGGTCATCGGTCTTGATCCGCACCTCCGCACCCGGCGCGAGCACCTGGTGCAGTGACTCCATGAAGTCATCCTGAAAAAGTCGGCGCGAGTGGTGGTGACGCTTCGGCCACGGGTCTGGGAAACCGATGTGGACGAACTCGGCGCAAGCAAAGGGCAGCAGCCACTTGGCGACGTAATTACTCTCAAGCCGGATCACGCGGCAGTTCGTGAGCCCATTGCGTGCGATGGCGCGGCTGACCTTTTCCACGCGGCCCAACATGCGCTCGGTGCCGAGAAAATTCCGCTCGGGATAACGCGCGGCCAGCGCGAGTAGGAACGATCCGTCGCCGCAGCCGAAGTCAATTTCCAGCGGCGCGGGACGCGTGAAAATGTCGGACATCTGCGCGCGGCGGACATGGTCGGCAGGCTGCCACAGTGCGTGATCGGCGGCGGCGAGGAAGGCGGTGTGGTCGTCTTGGAGTATGTGGTTGGTCACGTTGAAAGATCGGGTTTCCGCACGGCGCGGAGGAAGGCGACGGCGGTCGCACCGTAGCGTTTGTCGCGCATGCATTCCCATTCCGGGCCGAGCCGCAGCGGGCGCTCGGGCATGTGCTCGAGAACGAGGATTCCACTCGGAGCGAGCGCGCGAAATACGCCGGGCGCAGCGATCAGCTCGCAGCCAAAGTCGCGGTCATCAGCCTTCTTCGAGTAGGGGGGGTCGGCGAGGATCAGATCGAATGCCGCGACCGGCGCGGAGCGTTCCAGCCAGCGCAGCGCATCCGCGGCGATCACTTCCCCGCCGGTGAGCCGCGTTTTTTCGAGGTTGCGGCGGATGCTCTCGCACGCGCGACGATCACTTTCCACGAAGACGCACGACGTCGCGCCGCGACTGAGCGCCTCGAGGCCAAGCCCGCCGGTGCCGGCGAACAGATCGAGCACGCTCGCGCCGGGGACGCATTCGAGGAGGCTGTTAAAGATCGCATTTTTCACCACGTCCATCGTGGGACGCAGATCGGTCTTCGGGACGTGAAGCGGGATGCCACCCGCGATGCCGCCGACGACCCTCATCGCGGTTCCGGCGCGGGCGGTGCGTCGGGAATGACGCGATCAAGCGTGGGCTTCACGAGTTCCAATGCGGGCGCAAGCTTCTGCATGAGCTTCGGATTCTTTTTTCCGATGAGTGCGCCGAGGATGGACGCGCCGCCGATGATGTTTTGCTCGCGGTGATTCTTCGTCCCGGTGAGTGCGTCGGCGAGATCCTGACGCGGCTTTTTCATCGGGCCGGTGATGTGAAACTGCACGCTGCGCCGGTTTCTCGCATCGGGCGGCGAAAAATTTGCGGCAAGAAGCGGCTGCGCGGCGATCTCGTCAGCAGGCGCGCTCATGAAGGCGATGAGATTCAGCGTGCCGTCGAAGGTGATCGGACCGCTGAGTTTGAGGCCGATGGGCGTCGTGGCGATTTCCATCGGCGCGAGCGTGACCTGCTCGTTGGCGATTTGGAAATTCGCCGCGGCGTCGCCGATCTGAAACTTCGCGAGCATCGTGACGCGCAGCACGTCGCCGATTTGGCGGAGCACGTCGAACTGTGAGCAGTCACCGCCCTTGAGAGAGAGCGTGCCGCTGCCGGTCATCAGTCGCTTGTCCGCACCGAGGCCGGCGAACTGCGCGTCACCGTTCACGGTGCCCGAAATTTTCTGGCCCTTCATGCCGCCTTCCTGCGTGGCGCGGTCGAGGTCCACGCCGGTGAGTTTCACCGTCGCGGCGGCGGTCGCGCCGAGCGTGTAGTTTGCCTCGCCGGTGATGACGCCGCCGCCAGCAATGGAAGTGAGATTGCTCAGTGCGAATGCCTGCCCGCGGTGCGTCACGTTGCCGCTGAGGTGCTCGATCGCGGCCCATCCATGCATCGTCGCGCGATCCACGGTGATGGCGCCGCTGAACGCGCTCTCCGTCACGTCGCGCATCGTCACGTTCACACCGGTGACGGTCGCGAAGGGCGCGCCTGCCTTGTCGAACATCTCGAAGGTGCCGCGCTCGACGATCACTTTTCCGATGGAAACCGCCGGGCGCTTCGCAGGCGCGGACGCCACGACCGGCTGCGGAACGACGGGCAGGACCGCAGGCGGGAGCGCAGGCACATTTGGCGGCGGCGCGGCGATCGAGCGCTGGAGTCCCCACTTGCCCGCCGCATCCTGATACAGTCGCACATGCGGCTCACGGATCCGCACCTCGACGAGGCCGATTTGCCCGCGGAGCAGCGCGGAAAAGCGGTGGCTCGCGGAGATGCCCGCAGCCTCAAAGATGACGCCACCGGGCCCGGAGACGGTGATCTTATCTGTCGAGAGGCCGCTCCACGCGGAGAAGCCGGGCGACTCGATTTTCACGGGCATGTGCAGTGCTTCGGAGAGCTTCTTCTCAATGGTCGCGAGGCCCGCAGAAGACTGAAGCCAGCGGTTCGCGAACCATCCGCCCGCGGCCAGCAGGACTGCCACCACGAGCACGGTGAGAATGAGAATTTTTGCGATTCGGCGTTTCAAGATCTGCAAAAAGTAGCCGCGCAACCCGCAAAGGAAAGGGCGGAAACTCTTCCGCAATCCGCGGAAAGTATCTCGCAAGCCGCGGCACGCGCGCCGTAGAAGCTGCGCCCGACATGCCGGAACACGTCATCATTTTCAATCCCAAGGCCCGCAGTGAAAAGTCGCGCGATCTCGCCGAGGTGCTGCGGGAAATCGCGCCCGAGGCGGAGCTGCGGATGACGACCGGCCCAGGCGATGCGCGGCGGCTCGCGACGGAAGCAGCGTGCGAGGGATTCCGCGTCGTGTCGGCGGCCGGAGGCGACGGCACGGTGAACGAGGTCGCCAACGGCCTCGCGGGAACGGGTGTGGCCCTCGGCGTGCTGCCCCTGGGCACGATGAATGTCTTCGCGAAGGAGCACGGGCTGCCGGAGAAACTCGACGAGGCGTGGGCGGTGATCCGCACGGGCGTGCGGCGCGAGATCGATCTGCTCGCGGCGAATGGCACGCATTTCATCCAGCTCGCCGGCGTGGGATTCGACGCGCAGGTGGTGAAGGAGACGACATGGGAGTCGAAGAAAAATCTCGGTCCGCTGAGCTACCTGATCAGCGCGGCGCAGATCGCCGCGCGCACACCCCCGAAGCTCCGCGTCGAGGCGGGCGGACGCATGAGCGAGGGTTCGTTCGTGCTGATCGGCAACGGAAGATTCTACGGCGCGAAGCTCGTGCTCTTCCCGAAAGCGCGCGTGGACGACGGGCTGCTCGACGTGCTCATTTTCAAAAACACTGGCTACCTCGACCTCGCAAAGTATCTCGCTGGCGTACTCATGGGACGCCACACCGGCATGGGCGGCGTGGAATATTTCCAGGTCGCCGAGACGACGGTGCGCTCGGAGCAGGAGGTGCCGGTAGAGGTGGATGGCGAACTTTCGGGCGTGCTGCCGGTGACTTTCCGCGTGGCGGGGAAGCTGCGGGTATGCGTGCCGTAGCGCCTCTTCTCCGTCTCAATCGTCCCACCGCTTCCGGCGTCGGGATTAAGATTAGGATTATGCTTACGAAAAGGAACTTCCAGTCCACGCAGACCGCCTGAAAGACATTTCGATTTCCCGTTTTACAAACCGCGGAATCGGCCATACTCCACACACCCACCCCATGAGCTTTCCACGACGCCAAACCTCGGCCTACCAGCGCACCTGGTCGCCGGGACGTGCGTCGGGTGTGCTGGTGTTTTTTTGGACGATGATTTTCTGGGGTGCCACACAGGCGGCGCTCTGGATGACCGGCGCGGGGCATCCGCTCGGCCTGCTGAAGCTCGACCTCCGCCACTTTTCCGAGGGCGAATATTGGCGGCTGTTCAGCTACCAGTTCCTCCACGCGAGCCCGGTGCATTTTTTTGCGAACCTCCTCGTGCTCTGGTACGCGGGGCGGGAGATCGAGCCGATCATCGGGCGCGTGAATTTCCTCTGGCTCTGCCTTCTCGCGAATGCCATCGGCGGTGCCGTGAGCATGTACGCGGGGGCAGGTGCCGCCGTGATCGGATTCTCCGCCGCAGTCGCCGCAGTGCTCGCTGCGTATGCGACGATCATGCCGGAACTGGAGGCGGGGTTTTCCTTCTTCCACCTTTTCCCCCTGCGCTGCCGCGCAAAATATCTTGCCGCCGCGATGATCCTTTTTGCCGCGACCTGCGCGGCCACGCGGACCCTACCCGAGATCGGCCCGGCCGGGATCCTCACCGGCAGTGTGCTCGGCTGGGTCTGGGCGCGGAAGCTCGGGTTCGGAAATCCGCTGTGGTTCCAGCGCCGGAGATTCGAGCGCACACAGCGGGAGTTGCGCATCCAGCGGATGAATGCGGAGGACTTTGTGCGGATGGAGATCGATCCCATCCTCGAAAAAATCTCGCGCGACGGAATCGGGAGCCTGAGCCGCGCAGAGCGAAAAGTGCTCGAACTGGGACGCGGGAAACTCTGCTCGCAGGCCGAGAGCGGCGACTAAGACACCGACGTCCACAAAATCGGTCCGCGCCATTTTCAGGACTGGCGCACGCGATTTCCACCGATAGCCTCCCGACCACGATGCACTGGCAGCCACCCGAAAATCCCCTCCCACCCGAGGCCGATGCACCGTCGAGATGGGACCGGTGGATGCGCCCGCTCTACTGGCTCGCGGGCGCGCGCTGGGAGACGCTCCAGCACTGCCCCGCGACGGAACGCGAACGCGTCGCGGTGCTCGGCAGCACCGTGCTCATCCCGACGATCATGTCCTTCCTCGGCATGATTTTCTACGCGAAGAGCCGCTTCGCCGACCCGCCATGGCTTGCGGTCCTCGGCATCGCGCTGGCGTGGGCCTTCGTGATCATGAATACTGATCGCATCCTGCTCGCGACCTACCGGCCCTTCCAGCCGTGGTGGCGCAAGCTCATGCAGGTCGTCTTCCGCTTCGCGCTGTCCGGTGTCGTGAGTGTGGCCATCGCATTTCCATTCTGCCTCGACCAGTACCGCCCCGCGATCACGCATCGCATCCAGACCGAAATCCAGGGCCGCCTGAACACGCTCCGCGAAAAGGAGGCCGCGCGCCGCAAGGAACTCGCGCTCGATCTCCAGAAAGTCCACGACGACGAGGCTGCGGAACGCAAACAGAACATCGCTGATTACACGGTGAAACGCGACGCGCTCATCGCGCAGCTTCCGGATTTGCAGAAGGCGATCATCAACGTCGAATCGTACGCCGACGAGCGCATGGAGGAGGAGCGCAAGAAGGCCGGCGAACCCGATTTTGTCGCGCCCGCGAGCGGCGGCACGCGCACCGTGATCGCGCAGATCGAGGCGCAAAAGGAAACGCTCACGAAGACGAAAGCCGAACTCAATGAGCGGCAGGATCTCCACCGCCGCCTCGTCGAAGCCATCGCCCGCGAAGCTCTCGGGCAGCCGAACGAATTCTACCCCGAGACGAAGAAGGCCGGCGACGGCCCGCGCCTCAAGGACATGCAGATGCGCGACCGTGGTGTTGTCACCGACATCCGACGACTGGAGGGCGGCGAGTCCGCACAGACCGCCGCACTCCTCGCGGGCGACAGGCAGCTCGCCTCCGCGCGGCTCACCGACAAGAACGCGTATCTCGACGCACTCGGCACGAAGCGCGCCGCATTCGTGGACGAGGCCAAGGAGAAGGAGCGCATCCGCAAGCAGCGCCTCGAAAAAGTCACCGCCGAGATCGCGGAAATGGAAACCGAGCATCCGCTCCGCCTCGCGCGCATCACCGAAAAGACGGCAACCCTCGAGGATGAAAACAAGAGCGGCATGAAGCGCGCCGACGACGAATTTGGCCCGCCCATCGCACGCCTTGGCCGCAAGATGAACGGCGTCCTCGATCCGATGGAGGAGACGATCGGTCTCTACAACGTGATCTTCCTCCCCGCCCCCGACGCCGATGCGAAAGAACTCGGCGAGCAGGGCAAAAAATGGATCGCCGGCATTTTCCAGTTCCTCGTGATCTTCGGCACGCTCTTCGTCCTGGACCTCGTCCCGATCATGGCGAAAATATTCAGCCGCCCCGGCCCATACGACGTGCTCGTCGAGCATCCGGAATTTGTCTCAAACCAAAACCTGCGCGCATTCTGGGCGAAGTATGGCGAGCACGCACGCGACTGGTCCGCACTTGGCATGAGCGAGGATTCCAGCGCCCGCCGCCTGCTCGAGAGCCACCCGCGCCGCGGCAATGGCGCCGACGAGCGATAGGGCGAACTCCAGAACGAAAACGAAGTGCGTGCGGCGAAAATTCACCTTGCAAAGCACACCTCGGATTCCCATGTTTCCCGCCCGCCGCGAACGGGGAGTTAGCTCAGTTGGTAGAGCGCCGCAATGGCATTGCGGAGGTCAGGGGTTCGAACCCCCTACTCTCCACCAGTTTCGCACGCGGTTGATGAAACGCGGAGGCCCAGGCATGCCGCTTTTTTCAAATTTCTGAGTTCCAAGTTTTGAGTTCCGAGTTCAGCCCCGCGCAGCGGCGTCAGCAACTTCACCGAACTCATCCAAATTTCCCAACGCGCCTGCGGCGGGCTGAACTCGGAACTCGGAACTCAGAACTTGGAACTTGGAACTCAGAATTGATCGCTCAGTTTCTCCGCGTGCCCGAAATCTTCGCCGAGCCGCGCCTGTCCAAAGCGGCACCCGCACTCGCCGCGCATTTGGATCGCGTGCGCCGCAGGCAGTGCGGCGTCGCGCTGCGCACCGGGATCGCGATGGCTCTCACCGCTTTGCTCACGTGGCTCGCGATCGAGATGCCGCTCGACTGGCTGCTCGCACTTCCCTTTGCCGCACGCGCAGCATTGCTCTTGGGTGGCGTCGGCGTTGCGACTGCCCTCGCGTGGCGCTTCGGCATCCGCCACTGGCTGCACCGCCCGGATGATGACCGCGTCGCGCTCGCCATTGAGCGTGCGCTGCCGCAATTCCGCAGCCGTTTCATCGCAAGCGTGCAGCTTTCCCGCGGCCAAAATGCGGAGGCCCCGGACGATGCCCGCGACAGCGTGAGCCGCTCGCTCGTGAATGCACTCATCGAGGAGACCGCTGAAATCGCCGCGGACGCGCCGTTCGACGATGCGGTAAAAACTGACACGCTTCGCCGCTGGGCGCGCATCGCCGCAGCCGGGACGCTCCTCGCGGGCGCGCTTTGGTTTACCGGCGGGCGCGCGAGCTGGCCGCTCTTCCGGCGCGCACTGCTGATGAATGTGCCGGTGCCGCGCAAAACGATGATCGTCGCGTTCACCGGTGCTCGCGTCATCGCCATCGGCGACGACCTGCGCATCGAGGCCACGGTTGCGGGCGTCGTTCCAAAATCCGGCAAACTCATCGTCGAGCCGGCGAACGGACGCCGGCAGGAATTCTCGTTCGATCCGACGCCCGCCGAGCCCGTCCGCTTTTCGCGCACGCTGCAAAGCGTGCAGGAAAATTTCCGATACCGCATCGAACTCGGCGACAACCGCACCGACACCGCGACCGTACGCGCGCGCCAACGCCCGGCGATCTCGGCCATCGCATACGATCAGCAATGGCCCGCGTACACGAAGCTCCCGCCGATGCGCCGCCAGCAGGGAAATCTCAAACTCCTCGCAGGATCAAAACTCGTCGCGCGCCTCACCGCAACCGCGCCGCTGCGCAGCGCCACGATGCGCCTCACCGGAGCGGAACCGACGACGGTGATTCGCAGCACGCCGCTCGTCGCCAATGAAGCGGGCGAGTGGATCGGCTCGGCGGAGATTCCCGCGAAGGATGTCGCGGGCGTGACCTTTCTGCTCACGGACCCCGAGGGCGTCGAGTCACGCGCGATGGCCGTGCATCGCATCGAGATCGTGCCGGACACCGCGCCGACCATCCGCATCCTGCTGCCAGCGCGGCGCGAAGAACTGCTCACGCGCAACGCCACACTGTTGCTCGGCTTCGAGGCAAAGGACGATTTTGGCGTCGCAAGGGTGCTGCTGCACTACGCTGTGAACTGGACCGAAGGCGCGCCGCACAACACGCTGGAACTCGACCTCGGCGGCGAGCAGCCGAAGGTGCTGGCGCGGCGCTTCGAGTGGAAAATCGCGCGCCTCACGCCAGCGCCCGCCGAGAACGACACGATGGATTTCTGGCTCGAAGCTCGCGACGCAAACGACGTGACCGGCCCCGGCATCGTCATCATGCCCGAGCACTGGCAGGCGCGCATCGTCACCGACGAGGAAAAGCGCGCGGACCTCGCGAACCGTCTGAACGACACGCTCCAGTCGCTCGATGCCGTCCGCCAGAGCCAGCAGGATCTCGCCACGCGCCTCGGCGATCTCATCCGCGAAAAGCCCGCAGCGCCGTAGCAACCGGCGCGCGGTTTCCTCGGCGATAGACGATGCGGACGATGCGGCTGTCCGCGTTCTCCCACCATTTGTCGCCGTATTCGATCACGTAGAGCGCGCCGTCTGCGCCGAGCTTCATGTCAATCGGCCGCCGCAGCGTCATCGCGGGCACGAATGGCTCAGTCTCCGGCCCCGGCGTGCCGAGCTTCACGGTCTGAATCCAGTTCCGCATCCACTCGTAGATGAACAGCCGCCCGTCGAGCGCCTCGGGCAGTTTGATCGGCGAGGGATTCGCCGCGTCGAAATGATACACGGGCCCCGCCATGACCGAGCGGCCACCGCTGCCGACTGTCGGGAACCGCTTCGACGCCACGCTCGAAAACGCACGGAAACCGTTGGCGGGCGACACGGGAAACTCGAGGGGGACGGGATTCATGGTGCGGGGGATCTGGTTCGGAATTCAGGACACTCCATTGACGACATTCTCCAGCGGCTCGCCGCGCACGGCGGCGAGCGCGATGCGCGCAGAAGTGGCGCGCATCTCCAACTTCGACTCCACGCTGCAAAACGCCGCGTGGCACGTGACGATGAGATTCGGCGCGGCGGCTTCCTCCGCAGTCTTCAGCGGCTCGTCCTCCACGACATCGAGACCGGCCCCGGCGATGCGCCCCTCGCGCAGTGCGGCGAGGATCGCGGTCTTCCTGATCACCGCGCCGCGTGCGGTGTTCACGATGAATGCGCCCGGCTTCATCACCGCTAGTTCGCGCTCCGCGATCAGGTGGCGCGTCTCGTCAGTGAGCGGACAATGCAGGGAGAGCACATCGGCCTTTGCCAGCAACTCGTCGAGCGTGCGCACACGCGAGATGCCCACGGCCTTGTCTGCGCCATTCGGCAGATACGGATCGTAGAAGACGACTTTGAAACCCAGTGCCTTCGCCCGAAGCGCCGTCGCAGTGCCGATGGCTCCAAGTCCGAGCACGCCAAACGTCAGCTCGCGCAAGCGCCGCAGCCTGGGCTCCACGCGGATGATCCAGCCGAGCCGCTTCGCCTCCTGGTCAAGTGGAAAAAGCTGCCGGCACAGTGCCATCGCAAGAGCGATCGCATGGTCCGCAACCTCCTCGGTGCCGTAGTCCGGCACGTTGCACACGGCGATGCCACGCTCGCGTGCCGCCGCGATGTCCACGGAATCAAAGCCCACGCCATTGCGGATGAGCGCGCGGCAGTTGCGCAGCCGCGCGATTCCGACGGCGGTGATCGGTGTGTTGTGCCAGACGATGAGCGCATCGGCACCGCAGATTTCGTCCGTGAAATCCTCATCGCCCGAGCACAGGAACCGCCCCACTTCCGCGGCATCGCCGATCACCGCGCGCTCGGCGGCGGATTCCGGATCGCCGAGCGGCGACTTCGCCCAGTCAATGATTCCGACGAGTGGTTTTTTCGAGGTCATACGTTTCGTGCAGGTGTGGAGGAGAGTTGGCCCGAGGTGCTAGCCGTCGTGCAGCCGCGTGAAAGGGAAATCTTTCCGCGGCCATGTTTCGGGGCGTGATTCCTTTCCTGTCCAAGAATGCGTGGCGGCAAGATCAAGGGGAGCGCTTTGCAGCTTGAACCCCGCGAGGCTACTTCACCGTGTCCTTGCTCCGCACAGACCGCTCCACATACCGCATTTTCGGAGGGGTGTTGCCGCCGGCCTGAATGGCGAAAGTGGTTGCGGTGCCGGTGAGTTCACGGGTGATGGATTTCTCCTCACCATAGGTCACCCCGGTTCCGTCAAACTGCGGGCGTTTGGCGGGCGCGTTCGCTTCCTGCCATGCGAATTTCACGGCGGCGCTCGTCCCCGCCGGGAGCGCTGCGTCTGTGGAGGCGGTGAGGCTGTTTGCGCCGGGTTTGAGGTATGGGAGCACACCTCGGTTGTGCTCGACCACTGCCTTGATTGCGAAGCTGTCCAGCGTCTTGGAAAACTCCGCGCGAATGCACACGTCGTATTTCTGTTTCACCAGCTTGGAAATATCGCCAGCGGCGCAGGGCTTCCATGTCCTGCCGTTATCGGTGGAAATGGAGAGGGCACCTTCGCCGGCGAACACGGCCTTCACGTCCGCACTCACCCACGCGTAGGGCAGCGGCATTCGGAAAATGGCGACACCTTTCCCGCCCGTCGCCGTCAGCGCGCCAGCCGCGGCTTTGGCATCGGTGAGGGTGATGTCCGCCACGTCCGCGAGTTGGGAAAAATCGGGCTGGTAGCTAAATGTCCCGTTGGCCCACGCACGCGGGCCGTAGTGCTCAAATACGGGGCCAAGCACGGGGTCGTTCCGAAAATCCTTCATGCCACAACTGTGCTTCGGCGCTCCCCCACTGCCAGCCCACGCCTTGTCTTCTCCTTTCCATTCCAGACGCAGTGACGAGCCACAGGGCAGGCGCAGCTTTGGCGAATAGCCTTCGTCGCGCCACGTCACCGATGCCCATCCCTTCGAGTCGCCCGCGATTTTGCGACTCTTCACGCCGGTGATGATTCCTTCCGCCCCGTCGCCGCAGCAAAGATGCGAGGGCGCAGCGCGGCCATCCTTGACGGCATCCATCACCAGCGAAAAATCGGCGGCGATTTCCTCCTGGCTCACGATGTGGCTCCTGTCCTTCGCCCAAAAGTAGCATTTCAGAAACACGTCGAGGTAATGCCATTTCCCGTCGTATTTCACCTCGATAGTCGTGTGCCCGGGACTCGACCAGCCGACATAGCGGCACTCCCAGCCCGCGGTTTCATAAAGCGCCTTGAGCACCGTATGCTGACCGCCGCACAGGCCCCAGCCATAGACGTTGAGCAGCTTCAGCGGCCCCACGCTTTGCGGCGCATTCTCCGTCGGATAGGCCTGATGAAAAATGGCGCGGTGAAGCCACTCGTAGATCGCCACGGCCTTTTCATCGTTCGTCTTCGCGCGAGCCTGCGTCGTGACATCGCGCACGATGCTCTCCAACGATGTTGTATCCACGCCATGGCTCGCGGTGACTTTGAAATTCTCGACCGCTGCACGGAGCGGCCGCACCACGAGAACGGAAAAGAAGGCAACAGCAAGGGGGGCGAAACGACAGTTCATGCGGGCGACGATAGGGAAACCCCAGCCGTCTTCAAATCACTTCATCCTCGCATCGAATTGCAGTTCGCCCTTCTGCATCTTCGCGCCGTTCCACTCGACGCAGCGGAAATCCGCTTTCTAGCCACGCGAAGACGGGGACAGAGTGCGGCATGAAATTGAACCTCGAAGGACAGACCGCTGTCGTGTTTGGCGCTGCCAATGGAATCGGCCGCGCGATCGCCCAAGATTTTCTGGCGGAAGGCTGCCGCGTGCGCGGATTCGATCGGTCTCCGGGTGCGCCGCCGCCCGGCCACCCGAACACCACGGGCGAGGTGACACGATACGACGACGTGCGCGCATTCGCCGACAGCATTGGCGAAGTGGATCACGTTGTCTTCTCCATCGGCGCGGGCTCGGGGAAATTCGGGTTCCCATTTTGGAATCTCGATCCGGCAGACTGGGCGCGCGTGCTGGAAATCAACCTGATCGGTGCGGTGAATGTCGCCCACGCCTTCGCGCCAAAGCTCATCGCACGCGGACGCGGCTCGATGCTTTTCCTCGTCTCCGTCGCCGGGCAGATCGGCTCGCAGACTGACCCGCCGTATAGCGCGGCGAAGGCAGGGCTGATCAACTTCACGCAATGTGCCGCGAAGGATTTCGCGCCGCACGGCATTCGAGTGAACGCACTCTCGCCGGGCATGGTGAAGACCGACCTGAACCAATCGGTTTGGAAGGCGGGTCAGGCGAATCTCCCGCCGTCCGAGCGGCAGGACTACGAGGCATGGGCCGCGGAAAAGATCCGCAAAGTGTCGCCGCTCGGGCGCTGGCAGACGCCCGCGGAATTCGCCGCGATGGCCGTCTTCCTCGCCTCCGATCACGCTGCGAACATCACCGGCCAGACGATCAACATCGATGGCGG
>JANXZI010000497.1 GCA_025355595.1 Spartobacteria bacterium | reverse complement strand
AAGCGCATCGTGTTCCTGCTGATGAAAGGCGGGCCGAGCCATGTGGACACGTTCGACCCGAAGCCGCTGCTCACGCGCGACCACGGCAAGCCGTTTCCCGGCAAGGAGCCGCGCGTGAAATTTGCCGAGACCGGCAAGCTCCTAAAGTCACCGTGGACTTTCCAGCAGCACGGCCAGAGCGGCCTCGCGGTGAGCGAACTTTTCCCAAACGTCGCGCAGCATGTGGACGACCTGTGCATCATCCGCTCGCTGCACGGCACGAACCCCGCGCACGGCGGCGCGCTCTTGAAATTGCACACCGGCAGCGACACGCAGGTGCGCCCGAGCATGGGCTCGTGGGTGCTCTACGGCCTCGGCACGGAGAATGACAACCTGCCCGGCTTCATCACCATCTGCCCCACGCTCGCACACGGCGGCGTGAACAATTGGGGCGCGGCATTTCTCCCCGCATACTGCCAGGGCACTCCAATCGGAAATGCGAGCATCCCGTCGGACAAGGCGCTCGTGCGGCACATCCGCAATGAACTGATCAACAGCGCGACCCAGCGCAAGCAGCTCGACTTTCTCGCGAAGGTGAACCGCGAACACCTCGCGATCAGCGGCCCCGATTCCGCGCTGGAGGGGCGCATCAATTCCTTCGAGCTCGCCTACCGCATGCAGAGCACGATGCCCGAGGCGCAGGACGTGAACGGCGAAAGCGAGGCAACAAAAAAACTCTACGGCATGGACCGGCCCGTGACGGAAAATTTCGGACGCCAGTGCCTCATGGCGCGGCGCTTCCTCGAAAGCGGCGTGCGCTTCGTGCAAGTCACGCACAGCGACGGTGAGGTGCAGTGGGACCAGCACGCGAATCTTTTCAAAGGCCACACGAAGAACGCCGCCGAGGTGGACAAGCCCATCGCGGGATTTCTCACCGACCTGAAATCGCGCGGCCTGCTCGACGACACGCTCGTGCTGTGGGGCGGGGAATTTGGCCGCACCCCGACCGCGCAGGGCGGCGACGGACGCGACCACAATCCGCACGGATTCACGATGTGGATGGCCGGCGGCGGCGTGAAGCCGGGCATCGCCTACGGCGCGACGGACGACTACGGCTACTTCGCGCAGGAGGACAAAGTCCACATCCACGACTTGCACGCGACGCTGCTGCACCTGCTCGGCATCAATCACGAACGGCTGACCTACAATTATGCGGGCCGCGATTTCCGGCTCACCGATGTCGAGGGGCACGTCGTGAAAGACATCATCGCGTAGAACATGGAGCGCCAGTTGAATCAAATCGCAACGGCATGGAGGAAAAGCGGCAGGAGAATGTGGGATAGGCTTCCAGCCTGTCCCGGATGCAACGGGCGTGATCAAATTTCATTGCACAGTACGATGGCGTCCGAGGCGTCCAGTCCGGACTCGCGCGAAATTGCCTCTGTTAGCATTGCTTCCATCCGGGACAGGCTGGAAGCCTATCCCACATTGCCTGCCGCCAACCCGCGCTGCCGTGCGGTTTCGAGCACTCCCTCTGCCTCCCATGAACCAAATTGATCTCAAGAATCGCAGCGCCATCGTCACCGGAGGCGCGCGCGGCATCGGCTTCGCAATCAGCACGCGGCTCCTGCAATCCGGAGCGTCCGTTTCACTCTGGGATGTGGACGCCGCGGCGCTCGCAGACGCGGCTGAAGAATTGAAACTGCTCGGCAATGTCCACACCGCAGTCGTCAACGTCACGAGCGCGGAATCCACCGGGGCTGCGGCGGCTGACACCGCGCAGGCGCTCGGCAAGCTCGACATCCTCGTGAACAACGCGGGCATCGCCGGCAGCAACGCGAAGGTGTGGGAGACCGACCCCGCCGAGTGGCGTCGCGTGCTCGACATCAATCTCAACGGCCCCTTCCACTGCTGCCGCGCCGTCATCCCGCACCTGCTGCGCAACGGCTACGGGCGCATCGTCAATATCGCGTCCATCGCGGGCAAGGAGGGCAATCCGAACGCCGCGCACTTCAGCGCATCGAAGGCCGGTGTCGTCGCGCTCACGAAGTCACTTGGAAAGGAACTCGCGACGAGCAACGTCATCGTGAACTGCATCACGCCCGCCGTCATCGCGACGGACATCCTCAAGCAGATGTCGCAGACGCACATTGACTACATGCTCTCAAAAATCCCGATGGGCCGCTTTGGAAAAACCGAAGAGGCCGCCGCGCTCGTCGCGTGGCTGTGCTCGGAGGACTGCTCATTTTCCACCGGCGCAGTCTTCGATCTCTCCGGCGGACGCGCCACTTACTGAACCCATGAACCTCGCCGAACTCACCTGGCCCGACGTCGCCGCTCTCGACCGCGACACACCGATCATTTTTCCGATCGCCGCACTTGAACAGCACGGACGCCATATGCCCGTCTTCACGGACTCGATGCTGATGGGCGAAATCGCAAAACGCGCCGAGGGCACGCTCGGGGCGCGCGCACTTTTCGCGCCGCTCCAGTGGCTCGGGAACTCGCATCACCACATGGATTTTCCCGGCACGATGTCCGCCGAGCCGCGCGTGTATCTCGATCTGCTCTGCGGCCTGCTGGAAAATTTCATCGCGCACGGCTTTCGCCGCCTGCTCCTGCTGAACGGACACGGCGGCAATGACGTGCCCGGCAAGCAGGCCGCGTTCGAGGTGCGCCAGCGCCATCGTGAACGAAAGGATCTGCTGCTGCTCTTCTGCACGTATTGGCATCTCGATGCCGAAGCACACAAGGCCCACCCCGCTCTCGCGCAAAAGCAGATGGGCCACGCGTGCGAGTGGGAAACCTCGATGGTGCTGCGCCTCGCGCCGCACCTCGTGAAAAATCACACCGGCGTGCCGCCGCAGGAATTCGGCAGCGCCTTTGAGCCCGGCTCACGCGGCTGGACGATGACCGATCGCAGCGAGCAAGGCCACATCGGCGACCCGCGCGAGGCCAGCGCGGAGAAGGGCGAGGCACTCTTCCAGACATTCTCCCGCGGCGCCGTCGCGCTCATCGAGCGCATGATCACATGGGACGGGAAAAGCTGGAACGGATGAAGCCGAGCGCAACATCCAACACGCTTTGTTGACATGATGCGTGGCTTTGAACCGCGAGGCATTTTGGTGTCACGCAAAGACGCAAAGGCGCAAAGAAAAGCCTCAGTCTTCGCGCCTTTGCGTCTTTGCGTGACCCTTCCTTTCGATGGATTCTCCAGCGCGCAACCACCATTGAAAATCAAACATCCAACCCGGGCATGGCGTGGCAACGAGCCTTGGGCGTCGGGTGTTGGTCGTTGGTCGTTGGTCGTTGATCTCCTCC
>JANXZI010000487.1 GCA_025355595.1 Spartobacteria bacterium | reverse complement strand
GAGCGCATGCTCATCGTCGCGGCTCCCGCGCTTGCGATCCTCGCGGTGCGCGGCGCGGTCGCGCTCGCTGCGATCGTCGGCGCGGAGACTCTCGCTCCCGAGGTGGCGTCGCGCCGCAGATCGCTGTGGATTTTCCTGCTGCTGCTGCTCGCGCTGCCGACCGATCTGCTCCACGCGTGGCGGAAAGACTGGCGCGGCTTCGGCCCCGCCGCGCTCACCCTCATCGAGGAATCGCGCGGCCCGGCGCGCGTGCTCGTGGTGTCGGATACGCGCGGGGAGGGGATGTTTGCCTCGGAAATAGCGATGCGGGATCGTGAGCGCCAGATCACCGTGGAGCGCGGCAGTGAGACGCTCGCGGAATCCGGAGGATTGGAGCCGCGCGTGAAGCCGCTGGAGCGGTTCGTCGCGGATGAGGAACTCCTCGCGTATCTCACCGCCGGACGCATCCGCTACATCCTGCTCGACAGTGCGGTGCCGTATGAGGGGCACGCCGGCTATCACGATCAGGCGCGCCGCGTCATCGAGGGCAACGTGCGGAATTTTTGGCCCGCGTTCGACAACGCCATCATCCGCGATGGCGAACTCCACGCGCGTGCGCTGCGGATTTTCCGAGTGATGCGCGGAGTCGGCGCAGAGCTGCAGTAGCGCGGCGGGCTTGTCGGCGCGCTCGGGAGAGCGCGGACGCGGGGGGCCGCCCGCGCCGACGATCAGAGCTGGCTTCCTCGGAAATCGGAACTCTGAATTGACCGCGCGGCGCTTGCTGTTACCGACGACGCCCCATGTCCGATCTGATCCGCGAATCCGAATTTCTCCCCGTCGAAATCACCCGTGATGCCGTGCTCATGGATCCGTCCGCGAACCCGTTCAAGCTCGTGGTGGATCCGGTGATGCGCATCAAGCTGCGGCGCGCACTTTTTGATCTCATCGAAAACCACGACGACGAACTCGCGAAGTACGTGAGCGACGGCCTGCTCGCGCTCGACAGCTACAAGGAGTACATTGAGATTTTTGCAAAGAGCCTGCGTGACAGCATGGGCACGCGTGAGGGCGTCGAGTATCTGCTCCAAGCCTGCGGCTTCCATGCAAACTCCAAGGACATCAATCTCGATCCCGTGACGCGCTGGAAAATCCACCGGTAGTCCGGCGGCAGCGCAGGACAGGCTGGAAGCCGGTTCCGCGATGATCTTCACGCTGGCCAACATGGGTTTCGCTGGCAAATTCAACGCCCTCATTCCGCCATGATCCGCCACCGCTCCACCTCGCTCCGCGCGCGCACTTTCATCCTCACCGCATCCGCGCTCGCCGCGGGCACGCTCGCATGGGCGCTGAATCCGAAGAGCGCCGGTCCCGAGACGTTCGAGCTCAAGTTCAAGCTGCCGCCGCCGAAGCCGCTCTCCGCGGAGGAGGAGCTGAAGACCTTCAAAGTCGCGAAAGGCTTCCACGTCGAGCTCGTCGCGGCGGAGCCGATGATCGAGTCGCCGATCGCGCAGAGCTGGGATGAAAAAGGCCGTCTTTTTGTCTGCGAAATGCGCGGCTACATGCAGGACGTGAATGGCAAGGGCGAGGACCAGCCGCTCGGGCGGATCGTCATGCTCGAGGACACGGACGGCGACGGGAAGATGGACAAGCGCACCGTCTTTGCCGACGGCCTCGTCCTGCCTCGCGCGATCCTCTGCGTGAACGGCGGGGTGCTCGTCGCGGAGCCGCCGGTGATGTGGTTCATGAAGGACACGAAGGGCACCGGCGTGGCTGACGTGAAGGAGCAGGTGGACGGCGCATACGGCTCGCGGGGCGGACAGCCCGAGCACATGGCGAATTCGCCCACGCGCTTCCTCGACAACTGGATCTACAACGCGAACACGGGCACGCGCTACAAGCTGAAGGACGGAAAATGGATCGTGGAACCCGGCGGCCCGTCGCGCGGGCAGTGGGGCATGACGCAGGACGACTACGGCCGACCGTACTACAATTTCAACTCCGACTTCCTCCGCGCGAATTTCGTCCCCGAGTCGCTCTACCGTCGCAACCCGAACTTCGCCGCAAGTGCTGGCGCTGGCGTGCAGATCATGAAGGACCAAACGTGTTGGCCGTCGCATCCGACGCCCGGCGTGAACCGCGGCTATGACGCGAAGACGCTCCGCGCGGACGGCACGCTCTCGGCCTGCACGGCCACGTGCGGCGCGGCCATCTATCGCGGCGGACTTTTCCCGAAGGAATTTGTCGGCAACGCCTTCATCCCCGAGCCCGCGGGCAATCTCG
>JANXZI010000449.1 GCA_025355595.1 Spartobacteria bacterium | reverse complement strand
CCGGCCTGTCCATCGTCGCAGCTTGCGTGTCGTGGTTGTCCTTCACGTTTTCGTGGCCGTCCCAGTTGATGCGCGGGCTGCCGAATGCGCCGCCGTTCATGATTTGCACGAAGCGCACGCCGCGTTCGAGGAGCCGCCGCGCCATGAGGCAGTTTTTCGCGAAGCCCTTGTTCGCGGGATCGTCGAGGCCGTAGAGCTGGCGCACGGCTGCGGATTCACCGTCGAGATTCGTCGCCTCGGGGATGCTCGCCTGCATCCGCGCGGCGAGTTCGTACGTGCGCAGCCGCGCGGCGAATGCGCCGTCGCCGCGGTTCGCGTCGGCAAATTCGCGGTTCATCGTGGCGAGCAGATCCAGGTCGGCGGCGCGCGCCGCGGGAGAGATGCCCGCAGGCGTGCGCAGGTCGGCGACGGGCTCTTCACTCTGCGTGCGGAATGCGACGCCCTGGTGATTCGCGGGGAGAAAGCCGGAGGTCCAGTTGATCGAGCCACCCGCGGGCAGTCCGCGCGGATCGGGCAGCACGACGAATGCGGGCAGGCTCTCATTCTCCGTCCCGAGGCCGTAGCTCAGCCACGCGCCCATGCACGGGAAGCCGTTCAGCGTGAAACCGCTGTTCATCTGAAAGGCCGCCGGGGTGTGATTATTGCTCTTCGCAGCCATGGACTTGATGAAACACAGTTCGTCCGCGCAGCCCGCGAGATGCGGCAGCAGGTCGCTCACCCACGCGCCGGATTTCCCGTGCTGGCGGAACGGATAGACGCTCCTCATCAGGTTGCCCGGCTTGCCGAAAAATCCGAGGTTCTCGCTGCCTTTCCCTTCGAGCGACTTGCCGTGCATCCGCTCCAGCTCGGGTTTGAAATCAAACGTCTCCAAATGACTCACGCCGCCCGCGCAGAAAATTTGCACGACGCGTTTCGCCTTCGGCGGGTAATGCGGCGCGTGCGCGAAGGTCGCACCGGCGGCGCGCGCTGCGTCACGATTCAGCAGCCACGCGAGCGCGATGCCGCCGAGTCCGTTCCCAGCATCCGACAAAAAATCGCGCCGCGAAAGTGCGGATGAAAAGAGGCTACCGGACATACACGAATTCGGTGGAGTTCAGCAGCGCCCAGCAGACGCTCGCGAGGCCGCGCTCTTTCGCAGCAGCAGAGGCGCGTGTGATCTCATCGGCGGTCGCGGAACGGCCGAGTGCGAGGAGATACGCGCTGCGCACGGCGCCGCTCAGATCACCACCCGCCGACTTCATCGCGCGCTCGGAAAAATATTTTGCCTGCCGCTGCACGAAGGAATTGTTCATCAGCTCCAGCGCCTGCAATGGCGTCGTGGTCGTTCCGCGGCGCGGCGTTTTCACGGACGGATCAGGACAGTCGAACGCTTCGAGCATCGGATCCTTTCCGCTGTTTACATTCGCGCGATAGACGGTGCGGCGGTTGAACTCCGGATCGTCGCGATCCACGAGATGGTAAAATGCGGCGTTGAATTCCGTGACCGTGAATGGCCGGAAACTCGGCCCGCCGACTGCGGAATTGAGCTGCCCGCTCACCGCAAGCATCGCATCGCGCACGGCCTCGGCTTCGAGACGGCGCGGCGTGAAGCGCCACAGTAATTGGTTGTCGGCATCCACCGCCGCGGCCTTTTCGCGAAATGCGGACGACTGGCGGTACGTCGCGGAATTCACGATGACCCGGTGCAGCGCCTTCACGCTCCAGCCGCTCTCGATGAATTTCACCGCGAGCCAGTCGAGCAACTCGGGATGCGTGGGCCGCGCACCGCTCGCGCCGAAATCATTCGGTGACGAAACGATCCCCTGTCCGAAGTGCAGATGCCACACGCGGTTCGCCATCACGCGCGCGGGCAGCGGATTCCGCGCATCGGCAAGCCAGGCGGCAAATTTCACACGGCGCGCAGCCTCGGGCGCATCGGCGGCGAGGCCGAAATCGGGGTTCAACTCCACGACCGCTGACAGCGCGCCGGGAGTCACGATCTCATCCGGGAATTTCACATCGCCGCGCCGGAAGCGTCGCGTCGGATCCGGCTGCACGCGAGTGCCCGCGTACGAGACAGGCGTCTTTTCGAGCACTGCGAGTTCTCCGCGCAGACGGTTCAACTCCTCCACCGATCTCCCCTCCCCGGTCGCGATTTTCATTTTCAAAGCCGCTCGCCGCTCCGCACGCGCCGTCGCCGTCGCGCGATCCTCGATGGGCCGCTCGCCGTGTTTCACGCCCTCGAAGACCGACTTGATGCGATAGTATTCCTCATGCGGAATCGGGTCGAACTTGTGCGAGTGGCAGCGCACGCAGTTGATCGTGAGGCCGAGGAACGACTGCCCCACGACACTGATCAAATCCTCCAGCTCGTCCTCGCGCGCGTTCAGCCGTTGCGCGGGATTTTTCTGGATGTTCGCCGCTCCATCCCAAGGCCCGCACACGAGCAGGCTCGCTGCGACGATGCCGTCGCTGCTCACCGGCTCCAGCACATCGCCGGCGATCTGCTCCTTCATGAAACGGTCATACGGCTTGTCGTCGTTGAAACTCTTGATGACGTAGTCGCGGTAATGCCACGCGTTGTCGCGCAGCCGGTCGTATTCGAAGCCCTGGCTCTCCGTGTAGCGCGCGACATCGAGCCAATGCCGGCCCCACCGCTCACCATACTGCGGCGACGCGAGCAGACGCTCGACGAGGTCCTCATACGCGCGCGGCGACTCGCTTCTCACAAAGGCCGCGACCTCCTCCGGCGACGGCGGCAGGCCCGTGATCTCGAAACTGAGCCGCCGGATCAGCGTCGCGCGATCTGCCGCTGGCGAGAGCGCGAGTCCGTCCTTCGCGAGCCGCGCGCTGATGAACGCATCAACCGGATTCGCCGCACCCGCAGCCACCGCGGGCGCGCGCAGCGGCTGCAACGACCAGTGCGAGCTGCGCGCCGGTTTTGCATCGGGCCAGATCGCGCCCTGATCGATCCACGCGCGCAGCAAGCCGATCTGCGCCGCCGTGAGCCGCTCGCCTTTCGGCGGCATTACCTTGTCCTCATCGAGTCCCGCGACGAGATGGATGAGTCGGCTCTCCGCGCTCTTTCCCGGCTCGATCACTTTTCCCGAATCGCCGCCGCGCATCGCATGAGTCTTCACATCGAGCCGCAGATCCGACTTCTGCTTCTCCGGCCCGTGACACTTCACGCAGCGATCCGCGAGTAGCGGCTGAACGTCGCGCGCAAAATCCACCGGCGTGCGCGCCGCAGGCGGGAGCTTGGAAACATCGGCGGCATGGATCAGCGCAGCCGAGGCGATGAACATGGCGGAAATGACGGTCAGTTTCAAAATGCGGGGAGTGGTTCTGGGACTGCTCGCTACGAAGGATGACCCGCAGCCCGGCGATTTACTGACCTCCATTCCCCCGACGCCTGTCCATGCGAATCTGAAAAATTTGTTCGGAATTCCACGCG
>JANXZI010000432.1 GCA_025355595.1 Spartobacteria bacterium | reverse complement strand
ATCTTGGTTTGGATGTTCGTGAAGAAGGCGGTCTGGTCGCCTTCACGGGGTGGGAAGTAGGGTTGGTTGGGCATGGGAGGAGGGTGGGGTGAGTTAATTTTGAATGCTGAATGTTGAATTTTGAATGGAGGGAGGCGGGGTCTGGTTGCTGGTTCCTAGTTGCGGGTTTCTGGCGGCTGGTGGCGAATGGGCGTTTTTTTGACAAAAATCAGCAAGCTGCTGATAATCGTTGGCTTAAATGAGGTATTTTGACGCAGAATACCTCGTGGTTACGGCGGATAACCTTGATTCCTTCGCGGAAAACCTCGGGCCTGAGGCAGACAACCTTGTATCCTGGACAGGCAACCCGGAGTCCATGCCGGACAACCTTGGTTCTGCGCTGGAAAACCTCGATGCTGAAACGGACATCCTCCAGCCCGCGCGGCAAAACCCCGAGTCCGCGAAGGACAACCTCGCTTGAATCGCAGACCACCCCGTCTGCGGGACAGACTTGCCAGCGTGGGGTGAACTTATCGGCTCGACTAAGCGAGCACGACGGACAAAAGAATGGGACGCACCGACGCACCGACGCACCGACGCACCGACGCACCGACGCCGCGCAGGAATGCGACGAGGGCGGTGCGACCACAGTGCTCCACTGCACCGAGGCGACGTGTGCCGATGTGCTTTCCGATTTGGGGGGAGGAAGCCGCGCTCATCGACAGGCACGAAAACGAAATCTTCGGATGGGAGTCAATCCTATTTTTTGACTGTGGATGGATAATGAGGTGTAAGGAAATTCCTCGACGGCCCGCGCGGGGCTTGCGCACCGTTGCGGCATGATCATCAAGCCGAAGATTCGTGGGTTCATCTGCATCACAGCGCATCCGGATGGATGCGCGGCGCATGTGCGGCAGCAGGTGGATTATGTGAAATCGAGAGGCGCAATCGCCGGTGCGCCGAAGCGTGTGCTCGTGATCGGCGCGAGCACGGGGTACGGGCTGGCGTCGCGGATCGTGCCGGCGTTTGCGGGCGGGGCGGCGACCGTCGGAGTGTTTTTTGAAAAGCCGAGCGAGGCGGATCGCACGGGCTCGGCGGGGTGGTATAATTCGGTCGCGTTCGAGCGCGAGGCGCACAGTGCGGGGCTGTATGCGAAGAGCATCAATGGCGACGCTTTTTCCGACGCGGTGAAGGAGCAGGTCATCGCGATGATCAAGGCGGATCTCGGGAATGTGGATGCGGTGGTCTATTCGCTCGCTTCGCCGCGGCGCACGCATCCGAAGACGGGCGTGGTTCACAAGAGCACGCTGAAGCCGCTCGGCGCGGCTTACACGAACAAGACGGCGGACACGGACAAGGGCACCGTGAGCGACATCACGATCGAGCCCGCGAACGATGCGGAGATCGCGGACACGGTCGCGGTGATGGGTGGCGAGGATTGGGAAATGTGGATGGATGCGCTCGATGCCGCAGGCGTGCTCGCGCCGGGCGTGGTCACGGCCGCCTACAGCTACATCGGGCCGGATCTCACATGGGCGATTTATCGGAATGGCACGATCGGCAAGGCGAAGGAGCACCTCGAGGAGACGGCGGCGCGCCTCACGTCGAAACTCGCGAAGCTCGAAGGCCACGCGTGGGTGAGCGTGAACAAGGCGCTCGTCACACAGGCCAGCAGCGCGATCCCCGTCGTGCCGCTCTACATTTCGCTGCTCTACCGCGTGATGAAGGCGAAGGGTCTGCACGAGGGTTGCATCGAGCAGATCTACCGGCTCTTCGCCGAGCGCCTCGCGCCGTCCGCGCATCCGCAGCCGGATGAGGAGGGGCGCATTCGCATTGACGATTGGGAAATGCGCGACGACGTGCAGGAGGAGGTCGCCGCGCTGTGGCCGCAGCTCACGACCGGGACGCTGCCGACGCTCAGCGACATCGCCGGCTACCGTGCAGAATTTTTGCGGCTCTTCGGCTTCGGTATGGAAGGCATCAACTACGACGCCGAGGCCGAACCGTTCCAGCCGATGCCGAGCGCGGTGTGACCGCTTCCCGAGGAAAAAATGGCGGCTGCTCTCCGTGCATGGTCACCATCGCCGAAGTCGAGCAGCTTGCTTTTGCGCTGACCGGCTCCCGGCGGGCGGTTCTCGCCTCGCATCTCCTGCGTTCACTCCCGTCCGTGCTTCATGATGAGGACTGCGGACTCGCCGAGCCATTGCGCCGCGATGCCGGACTCGATGCGGATCCGAGCATCGGCATCACGCTGGAACAACTCGACGGACAAATCAGCGCACGGCGGCGCTGATGCGGCTGTCGCTGCATCCTCAGGTCTATGCCGACATCCGTGAGATCATGGAATATCACGAGCGTGCTGCGAATGCGGAAATCCTCCGCACCGACGAAGCGCTCTGGCGCATCGGCGGGACCGCGAACCCGTAGCCCGGAGCCGCCGACTGGAGGAGGTGGGCCATCTTTCCGCCGACCGCTCTTTCGGTCGCCGTCCGTCGTCCCTCGTTTGATCCAGCCCGCCTCTTCCCGTCGGCGGCTTCTGAGGTTGCGTTTGCCGCTCGCGTGCCGATGTGCTACCCACCCTCGACGTGACGCTGCCCGTGATTTTTCCAATTCAGATTCTCGCCGATGGCGGCGGGCTTTTCTATGCGCTGCACAATTCCACGTGGCCGGGGCTCATCGTGCTCGGCGCGCTCTTTTTCGCATCGGTGCTCTCGTGGTCGGTGATGATCACGAAGTTCCGCATGCTCGGCCGATCGAAGGAGCGGCGGATGGATTTCCTCGATGCGTTCCGTGCGGACCGGCAGCCGCTGAGCCTGTTTCAGAGCGGCGCGCGGTTTGCCGGTGCGCCCGTTTTTGCGGTGTATCAGGCTGGCTGCCGCGAACTGAGTTTCCAGATGCTTGGCTCGGCGGAGGTGGATGAAACATTCGCGGCGCGACTGGAGACCGCGCCGAAGATTTCACCCGCGCAAATGCGCATGGTGCAGACCGCGATGGAGCGCTGCGTGGGCGAGACGGCGCTGAGGCTCGAATCGCAAATGGTGCTCCTCTCCACCGCCGTGAGCGGCGCGCCATTCCTCGGTCTGCTCGGCACGGTGTGGGGCGTGATGGATACGTTCAGCGACGTGGCCACCGCGGGAAAGGCGAACCTCGCGGCGATGGCCCCGGGCGTCTCCGCCGCGCTCATCACGACGGTCACCGGGCTGCTCGTCGCGATCCCGGCGATGTTCGGATACAACTGGCTCATCACCACGCTGCGCGGGATGATCGTGGAACTGGACAATTTCGGTGCGGAACTCTCCAGCGCCATCGAGCACAAATACGTGGAGCATGGAGAAGGGCGGCGGCTCTTTCGCCAAGATGGCTGACGGTGTGCAAATGACGAATGACGAATGCCGGATGGCGAATGCCCGGCAGTGCCGTGCCGGTCGTCAGTCGTGCGGTGTCGCTTCTTCGTCATTCGTCATCCGCCCTTCGTCATTCTGATCATGCGCCGATTTTCCGACCGCCATGCACTGCAGACGCTCAGCGAACTGAACGTGACGCCGCTGCTGGATCTCGCGTTCGTGCTGCTGATCATTTTCATGATCACCACGCCGCTCATGGAAAACAGCACCGACCTCGTGCTGCCGAGCGGCGAGGCCAGGCAGGCGGCGAACACGGACACGGTGCGCACGGTTTCGATTCACGCCGACCAGACGATCACGCTCAACGACGAGTCCGTGACCTCCGATGGACTCGCGACGAGGCTCGCCGCGCAAAGAGCATCGCAGCCGGAACTCGGCGTGCTCATCCGCCCGCACCGCGATCTGCCGGTGCAGAAATTTTCCGAGGTGCTCGACGCGGTGAAGCGCGCGGGCGTGAAGCGGATCGGCTTTGTGCAGACGACCAAGGACTGACGCACGATGCGCAACGAACCGCTGGCCTTGCCGGGTGAGGAGCACGGGGGATTCCGAAAAAATTTCCTGCTCGTGCTGGCGGCGCACGTCGCGTTCATCGCGCTCGCGTGGGTGGGGGGGAAGTGGCTCTTCAAGCCGCACCAGCCGGAACAGATCACTTGGCTCGATGGCGGCGGCGAACTCGGTGCCGCAGCCGCCCTGCCTCTGCCGGAGAGCGGCGACATTTCGCCGTCGGTGAAGTTGCCGCAGCCCGAGGCGGAAATCCTGCCGCCGCTCCCGCAGCTCACGCAGGATCCGCTCACCTCGAAGAGCCCCGATGACCTTGCGCTGTTTCCCAAGGCGACACCGACGCCAGTGCCGACGCCGACGCCGCGGCCAAGACCGACCGCGACTCCGCAGCCGAAATCGGCGACACCCACGCCGCCAGCTTCACCGACGCCGAAGCCAAAGCCGAAGCCGACGGCATCGGCGACCACCCCGACTCCCGCGAAGACCCCCGCAAAAGTTGCGAAACCCAGCCCCGGCGCGAAACCCGCGACGCCGAAGGTCACCGACTCGAATGCAAAGCCGCAGGGCGCGGGAACCGGCACCGGAAACGCGAAGGCCGGAACGGGCAACGCAACGAACGCGGGCACGAAAGTCGGCCCCGGCGCGGCGGGCGGGACGACCGCGGCGCTGCAGGGGTATTTCAGCAAGGTGGAGCCGGTGATTCACCGCGAGTGGAGGCCGCCGCAGACGGTCGTGAGCAGCAGCCGTGAGGTCGAGGCGCACGTGCGCCTGCGCGTGGCGGCGGATGGCACGGTGGAATCGCTGAAGCTCGTGAAGCCGACCGGCAACGTCGAGGTGGACAAGTCCATCGAGGATGCGCTCCAGCGTGTGAAGAAACTCGATCGTCCACCCGCGGAACTGCTGAAGAATGGCGTGCTCGAGGCATCGGTGGAGTTCGTCCTCGAAATCTGATCGCGTCCGCGCTGCGGGTGATTTCGACAGCGGGCGCGCGAAAGTCCGCGGAGGCAGGCGTTGACTTGCACGACACCGAGCCGTAGCGTGCGCTTGTGAAACATTTCACAAAGTCCCAAGCGAGCACACCCAGTGCAACTAAAGGCGTGAGCAAGACCGAGGCGCTCCAGCAGACCTTCGAGCTGATCAATTCCGAACTCTACGCCGTCGAGGAGCGCATCCGCGCGCAGGCGCGGGCCTTCGATCCCGCGGTCGAGGGCTACGTGGCGTACGCTGTCGAGAGCACGGGCAAGCGGCTGCGCCCGGCACTCGCACTCATCGCGGGCGGCGCGACGGGGAACATCGGGCCGGATCATTTCGACCTCGCGGTGGTCGTGGAACTCATCCACGCGGCGACGCTCGTGCATGACGACATCCTCGACGGCGCGGACACGCGCCGCGGAAATCCGACGGCGAACGCGAAGTGGGGCAACGCGCTTTCGGTCCTGCTCGGCGACTGCCTTTTCTCCCACGCGCTGAAGCTCGCGGCGGGCTTCCGCAGCAGCGAAATGATGCGCCGCATGGCGGAGGCCGCGAACGAAGTGTGCTCGGGCGAAATCATCCAGACGCAGCGGCGCTTCGACCTGAAGCTCTCAGTGCCGGACTACTACCGCATCATCGAGATGAAGACCGGCGCGCTCTTCGCGGTGGCGACGGAACTCGGCGCATTTCTGAACGAGGCGACGCCGTCCGTCATCGCGGCCATGCGCACATTCGGGCTGAAATTCGGCACGGCCTTCCAGATTTACGACGACGTGCTCGATCTCGCGGGCGATGCGACGGACGCGGGGAAAACGCTCGGCACGGACTTGCGCAAAGGGAAGCTCACGCTGCCGATTTTATACCTCCTCCAGCACAGCGAACCCGCCGAGCGGGAGCGCATCTGCGCGATCATCCTCAAGGGCAGCGACGAGGAAATCGCCAGCCTGGTCGAGAAAGCGAAAGAGACGGGCGCGATCAACAATGCCGTGAGCACTGCGCGGCGGATGCTGCGCGAGACGGAGGAGCAACTCCGCGCCGTCCCGGCGAACAAATATCACGACGCGCTGAAGGGACTCATCCGCACGCTCGACGGGATGCTCGGACAGTTTGCGGAGTGAGCGCCGACGCCTCAGGAAACGCTGATTAAAGGGGCTCACTCGGCCCTCCGCGTGAATCGCCCGCAGCCCTGCGGAGGGCCGCAGGAACCACCTTGGTCAGCGCCGCTCTTTGTTCAGCGTTTCCCTCTACCGCCCCACCCGGACATCCAAGGAAAAGCAGTGCCCTCAGTTTGAATTCTTTCCTTGGGAGTTGGGCGTCGGAAGTTGGGCGTTGGGCGTTGAAATGCTTTTCGGACTTTTGCTGCGATGGTCATGCGCGCAGCATCGGGGTTTGACTCCACGCGCTCTGTGGCGTTCCCTTTTCCGAAGCGTCCCAACATGAAGTTCCCCCTTTTATTCCTGCTCGTCGGCAATGCGTTGGCGCTCGCCGTCGAGCGGCCGAGCGGGTTCCTCGGCATCGCGTGGGGTGCGTCGCCCGAGGAGGCAAAGCGCGTCCTGCAAAAGCGGCCCGGCGTCACTTTTCCCGAGAACGCGGACGACTACAAAATCGAGCTGACCGGCGGCACTTTCGCAGGGCAGCCGGTGACGAAGTGGGTGATTGAATTCCCGGATCGCAAGTTTGCGGCGGCCACCGTCACGCTGAAGACCGACACGAATGGCAGCGCGGTTTACAAGGATTTCCGCGCGCAGCTCGTCACGAAGTACGGCTCGGCGACGGCGGACAAGAAGACGGGCGGCACCGCGAAAAAAGGCGCGCAGCCGCAACCGGCAATGAGCGCGGCGACTTGGAAATTCCTGCCGAACATGAAGGAAAAAAACAGCGTGCTCATCTCGGCGGAAATTGCCGGCGCCACGATGAAGGGGGGCGAGGAGACCGGCGGCACGGTGACGATCAAATACGTGAATGAGACGCTGACCGGCGCGGCCGCGAACGCGAACGGGAAGCCCGCGCCGAAGACGACTGCGCCGGTGAAAAAGGAAGACCTCTAGGAGGCGCGGCGAATCCGCAGCGCATGGGCCCGCTCAAAATCCACGAACTGCCCGAGCAGGAAAGGCCTCGCGAAAAACTGGCCGCACATGGTGCCGCCGCACTCTCCGACAGCGAACTGATCGGCATTTTGCTGCGCACCGGACTCCCCGGCGCGAACGCCGTGGACATCGGGCGGCAGATGATTTTGCAGTTTGGATCGCTCGCCGGGCTCGCCCGCGCGTCGCTCACGGAACTGGCAAAAATCAAGGGTGTCGGGCCGGCGAAGGCCGTGCAGCTCGCGGCGGCCTTTGGCCTCGCGTCGCGGCTCGCGCGCGAGAACATCGGGGACACGCCGCTCAACTCGCCGGCGCAGATCTACGAACTGCTCGGCGCGGAGATGCGCCAGCTCGGCAAGGAAAGCCTTCGCGTGATCCTGCTCGACGCGAAGCTGCGACTGATGCGCACTGAGCAGGTGTCGCTCGGCAGCCTGAACGAGTGCCTCGCGCACCCGCGCGAAATCCTGCGGCCCGCGGTGCTGCACAATGCGTTTGCCTTTATCCTCGTCCATAATCACCCGAGCGGTGACCCGTCGCCGAGCGACGCGGACCGCCGCGTGACTCTCCGCATGGCCGAGATCGCGAAGCTCATGCAGGTGACATTTTTCGACCACGTCATCCTGGGCAGCCCGGCGCCGGGACGCCCGCCATTCTTCAGCTTCCGCGAGGCGGGGGTGATCTGAGCGCGGCGCGCACGGAAGGCTCGCCATCCGCGGCGCGGGCGATTATCCGGCAGCGCAACGTGTGCATCCATCCGACCGCAGTCATTCATCCACAGGCCGTTCTCGGCACGGGCGTCAGCGTCGGGCCGTTTGCGGTCATCGAGGCGGGCGCGGTGCTCGGCGACGGCTGCACGGTCCACGCGCACGCGTTCGTCGGCGGGCATGTCACGATGGGGAAAAATTGCACCGTCGGCCACGGCTCGGTGCTCGGCGGCGACCCGCAGGATTTTGCATTCAACCCGCAGGTGCGCAGCCGCGTCGTCATCGGCGACGGGACGAAAATGTTCGAGAACGTGACCATTCACCGCGGCACGACCGAGGGCAGCGAGACCGTGGTCGGCGAAGGATGCTTCCTCATGGGCGGCACGCATCTCGCGCACAATGTGCGGCTCGGCACCGGCGTGATCATCGCAAACAACGCGCTGCTCGCAGGCCACGTCCAAGTCGCGGATCGCGTGTTCATCGGCGGCGGCTGCGTGTTTCACCAGCACATCCGCGTCGGGCGGCTGGCGATCTGCCAAGGCATCTCGGGGTATGGGAAAGACATCCCGCCCTTCCTCATGGGCGCGGAAGTCAACGGCATCGTCGGGCTGAATGTCATCGGCCTTCGCCGCGCGGGCTTCGACGCAGCGGCGCGCGCGGAGATCAAGCGCGCCTTCGACCTGCTCTACCGCTCGGGGAAAAATACGTCGCAGGCGATCGCCGCGGCACAGGCCGAGCCATGGACGGAAACCGGCCGCGAGTTTTGGGACTTTGTGGCTGGCGCGAAAAAGAGGGGGCTCTGCGACTGGATCGGCAGCCGTCGCGGCGCGGCGCAACGCTCCGGCGAACCGGCGTAGCGCCTCACTCCATCCCGAGCTTTTCTTTTCCAGCCGCCGAAATCATCGTCGGTGCCCACGGCGGATCCCACACGACCATCACATTCGCGTCGGCGACACCGGGCAGTGTGAAAATGCGCTGCTGCGCGTCCGCGGCGATCGTCGGGCCCATGCCGCAGCCGGGCGCGGTGAGCGTCATCTTCACGGCGACGCGCTTGCCTTTGCCGGACTCGTCATCGGCGACATCAACGTCGTAGATCAGTCCGAGGTCCACGATGTTTACCGGGATCTCCGGATCGTACACCTGCCGGAGCTGCTCCCACACGCGCTCGATTTCAAAGATTCCGTCCGCCGCGACGTGCTCGATCGCTTCACGCCCGAGCGCATCCGCATCGCGGTTTTGGATCCGAAAAAGTCCCCCGAAGTCCGGTGCCATCACCGTGAAAGTTCCGCCAAGTTCCTGCGTGATCGCTACCGTCGTGCCCGCAGGCAGTGCGCGCTCGGAACCCTCGGGAATTTTGATCGCGGTGATGTCGCGGGTGAGTGTGATGTAGCCGTCTCCGTTCATGCGTTCGCCTCGGAAACCTGCTCCTGGAAAGGCTGCGGACCGGCAGTGAGCGGCTCGGAGAAAAGCACCTCCACGTCGCGCGATTTTTTCGCGATGAGACCCGCGAGCATCTCGCGCGCGATCGCGTAGTCGCTGCAGATCCCGTGGAGGATGTCTTGCGCTTCGTCGAAGCGACCGAGCTGCCGCAGCGCCTCCGCCCGGAAGAGCACGAACTCGTGCTCGCCATCCTTCAGCAGCTCGACGAGACGCTCCAGATTTTCCACCGCTTCAGGTGACTGCGGGTAGCGCCCCGGGCCTTCATTGCGACGGTGCCTGTCGTTTGCGCGCCACCACGCGAAGACGCGCAGCTCCGTCTCCCGCTCGGGTTCCGGTGCCATGCCGGACTTCAGCGCCTCGAGGTAATCCGCCTCCTCGACGGGCTCGACGTAAGGCAGCTTTTTCCACTCCTCGTGCTCGGGCAGCGGGTGATTTTCATCAATCATCCCCACCGGCGGACACTCGGCCACCCACATGAGTTTGCCGCAGTTTTTGCAGCGGGAAAGATTCGGCTGCGCGGGCGTGAGCGGCATTTCCTGGTAGCCGTCCGACCACGACACCGCGCCACTCGGATCGGGATTTGCGACGGTGAAAAGCCGCGCCAGCGACTGGCAATGCGGACAGGCGAGGACGACATCGGGACCTTGGAGCATGGCGGATGGTGCGCGGGGTGGCGCGATGGTGCAAGCGGCAGTTGAAATGCAATCAACGCCCAACGCTCAACGCCCAACGTCCAAGGCAAGACGGAGCATCAGACCTTGGACGTTGGGCGTTGAGCGTTGGGCGTTGGGCGTTGAAAGTCCGCTCGCTCGCATCGCGATGAATGCGATGAACCGCCCGCCCGCCCGGTGTCCATGATTGAATCTCCCGCGCCACCGCGCACTCTCCACGCGCATGTTCCCCAAACTGATCTCCCTGCTCGGGCTGGCCGCGTTCATCGCGCTCGGATGGCTGCTCTCGAACAATCGCCGCCGCTTCCCGTGGCGCACGGTACTATGGGGGCTCGGCCTGCAGTTCGCGTTTGCCGTTTTCATCCTGAAAACTCCGCTCGGCGAAGGCATCTTCCAGAAGGCGACGGACCTCGTCGGCCAGCTCAATCTGTACGCCCTCGAAGGTGCGAAGATGGTCTTCGGCCCGCTCGCCGACAGCGCAAAACTGGAGGCGAGCTTTGGCAAAGGCAGCGGCGTTTTCGCCATCCTCATCGCCGCGACCATCATCCTCATCTCCGCACTCTCGGCGCTGCTCTACCACTGGGGCGTGCTGCAAAAAATCGTCGCCGGCATGGCCTGGGTGATGATGCGGACGATGCGCACCAGCGGCAGCGAAAGCCTCGCGGGCGCGAGCAATATTTTCCTCGGCCAGACGGAGGCCGCGCTGCTCATCAAGCCCTACCTGCCAAAGATGACGCAGAGCGAAATCATGGCGCTCATGGTCACCGGCTTCTCGACGATCGCGACGGGCGTGATGGTCGTCTATGCGGGACTGCCCGCGATGAGCGCGGGACACATCGTCACCGCATCCGTGCTCGGCGCGCCCGCGGGGCTGCTCATGGCAAAGGTCATGTTTCCCGAGACGGAGAAAAGTGAGACCGGCGAGCGCCACCACTTCGCGGTGAAGCGCACGGCGGAGAACTCGATTGACGCGCTCTGCACCGGCGCGAGCGAGGGCGTGATGCTCGCGATCAATGTCATTGGGATGCTGCTCGCCTTCGTCGCGGTCGTCGCGCTGCTGAATGCGCTCGTCTCGTGGCCGCAGCACGCGCTTGGCGTCGGCACGCCGGTCACGCTCCAGCAGTTCTTCGGCTGGCTAAATGCGCCCTTCGCCTGGCTGCTCGGCGTGCCGGTGAAGGACTGCGGCTTCGTCGGCCAGATCCTCGGCGAGCGCGTCGTGCTGAATGAGTTCGTCGCCTACATTGATCTCTCGAACCACATTCAGGCGCATCCCGGCGCGCTGGCTCCGCGCTCGGTCACGCTCGCGAGCTACGCGTTGTGCGGCTTTGCAAATTTCGCCAGCATCGCGATCCAGATCGGCGGCATCGGCGCGCTCTGCCCGGAGCGCCGCGGCGACCTCGCGAAGATCGGCCTGCGCGCGATGGTCTCCGGCCTGCTCGCGTGCTACGTGATGACAACGATCGTGGGGATTTTGATCTGACGCGCCAACAAGGAGCAGGGGCGCCCCCGCCCCGTGGATCCTCGGGGCGAGGGCGCCCCGGCTCCTTGCGCTTTCGCGAATCTTTTCAGCATGACCGCAATTTTGAATGCCAACTTTGTCCGCCAACAGATAGGCATGAAAGCCTCTATGACTCTCCGTACCCCGCTCCTCGCTGTGTTCGCGCTGTGCGCGGCATCGTCGCGCGCCGCCGACATCCGCGTGGGCGCGGAGGTGAAGACGATCGCGGCGGCGATCAAGATGGCGCAGCCGGGCGACACCATCCATCTCGAGCCGAAGGTGTATCGCGACTACGCGGGATTTTACGGCAAGAAGGGCGAGGCGGGGAAACCGATCACGCTCGACGGGCACGGCGCGACACTCGAAGGGAGCGAACCGCTCGACGCTGCGCAGTGGAAGGAAGTTTCGCCGGGGCTTTTTGCGCATGAAAACCTCATCGCAAAAAACGACGACGCGATCATGGGGCGCTGGTTTTTCCTGTGGGACGGGAAGATGAATCTCATGGGCCGCACCTCGAAGGGGCGCAGCGCGCCGTTCAAAAAGGCGGAGGACTTGCAGCCGGGCGAGTGGACGTTTGTGAAGGACGCGTCGCGGGAACCGCCGCTGGGAAAACAAATTTACGGCACGTTTTTCCTGAAGCTCGCCGAGGGGAAGACGCTCGCGGATGTTAAAATTTTCGCACCCATGCGCAGCGCGGGAGTGCAGTTGAGCGTGGACAATGCAAACCGGGACAACGCGCACCTCGTCATTCGCAATCTCACGGCAACGCATGTGTACAACGACGGCTTCAACATTCACGGCGACTGCCGCGACGTGGTGTTCGAGAACATCCGCGCCATCGAATGCGGCGACGACGGCATCAGCGCGCACGAGAGCGCGGAGTACCGCGTGGACGGCTTTGTGAGCATCGGCAACAGCACGGGCATCACCGACACCGTGGCGGCGCACACGAGTTACAACCGCGTCTTCATCGCGGACTGCCACGGCTTCGATTTGTTCTTCCTCGACAACGGGCGCTACCGGCTGACGAACGCCGTCGTGCTGTCGTCGTCGCAGAATCCCTTCATGCTCGCGGGGCGCGACGACAAGCGGGCGGAACTCGATTTGGAAAACGTGCTCATCCGCCGCGTCGCGGAAAAATCCAGCCCCGCGCAAGTCGCGAAGACGGCCACGCTGCGCGCGAAAAAACTGACGGTGGAAAATCTGCCCGTGGACTGGCGCGGCGAGGTGAAGCTGGAGAACTGCATCATCAACGGCCAGCCCGCGCCCGAGGGCGTGCCCGCGACCGGCGCCGATCGCGCGCAGCTCATCCGCGACCTCGTGCCGGCGGAGTATCGAAATCAATTTTCCCAACCATGAAAACCACCGCCCCGCTGCTTGCCCTCCTCGCCCTTTCACTCTGCGCCGCGCGCGCGGAGGAGAGCGTTTTCTTCGCCTTTGACGACGTGGCGATCCCGTGGCGCAGCAACCTCAAGCTCACGATGGCCACGGCGGACAAGCATCCCGCGAATCCCGTGCTCACGCGCGGCCCCGACGGCACGCCGGATCACGGCCACGCGATCATGTATGGCAGCGTGCTGCGCGTCGGCGGGAAATTCCGCATGTGGTATCTCGGCATGTCGCAGACGGTGATCGAGAAGGGGCAGGCACCGGGATACTGGCGGCCGATGTGCTACGCGGAAAGCGACGATGGCGTGCATTGGGAGAAGCCGGAACTCGGCCTCGTGGAATTCAACGGCGCGAAGAAAAACAACATCTGCCTCATCGAAAGCGAGGTCGCGTCGCTCGCACGCGTGGATGATTTTCTCACCGTGCTGCACGACGCGGAGGAGCCCGATCCGGCGAAGCGCTACAAGTGCGCGTTCATCGCGCATCCGCCATTCGAGGACGTGCGCGGCGGACGCAGCCAGATCGGCCCGGATGAAAAGCGGTGGTGCTCTTTCATCTGTGCGACGAGCGCGGATGGGCTGAAGTGGAAAGTCGTCGGCGACCGTCCGGCGAATGCGGGCGGCGAACGTTTCGAGGTGAGCGGGCTGTATCGCTTCGGCGGATTTTATTACGCGAGCGGGCAGCTCATCGCACCGTGGCAATTCCGGCCCGATGGCGGCACGCTCGGCCGCTCGATGCGCGTGTATCGCAGCGCGGACTTCGCGCACTGGGACCAGACGACGGCGCTCGGCTTTGCGCGGCCCGGCCAGCTTCTGGCGCAGCCCGTCGCGGGGCAGCAGACGCACATGGGCGCGGGCGTGTGGAACCGCGGCAATGTGCTGCTCGGCATCTACGGCCGGTGGCAGGACGCGCCGCAGCCACCGCCGAAGGGCGCGAAGTCGCACCTGCTCGGCACGCGGGTGGATCTCGGTTTCATCGTGAGCAATGACGGCATCCACTGGCGCGAGCCTGCGCCGGATCACAAATTGATCGCGCGTGGCGGAGACGGCGAATGGGATCGCATCTCGCTGCTGCAGGCGCACGCGTTTGCGAATGTCGGCGAGCAGACTTTCCTGTGGTATTCGCACTGGGACTGCGACGGCGAATTCCGCAGCCAGGACATCGGCCTCGCCACGCTGCGGCGCGACGGCTTCGGCTTTCTGAGCGCGATCCAGGCGGATGCGCCAGCATCGTGTGAGACCTCCTTTTTCGATTCGCGCAAAGGCGCAAAAATTTTCGTGAACGCCGACGGAGTGAGTGCGGACGCGCCGCTGAAGATTGATCTGCTGAATGAAAAGCTCGAAACGACCGGCACGGCGACAGTGATGAAATCCGGCACGCGGCTGGAGGTGCTTACGGTGCCGGAGGGACGCTGCGCGGTGCGCGTTTCGTTCGGTGCGTCGGCAAGCGCGAGATTGTATGCGCTTTACCTCGCCGATCAGTGAGATCCGCTGCGCGCTTTTGTTACTTTGGAACTTGCCATTTGGAAGGCGGCCCAGCTACGAAGGATTTACTATGATGAACTCCAAACGCATCCTCCTCACCTCCCTCTTCCTTACTCCAATTCTCGCCCTGACATCGTGCGAATCCACCACAGGCACCGGCGCCCTCGTGGGCGCGGGCGCAGGTGCCGCGCTCGGCGCTGCGCTCGGCGGAGGCAGGGCGGAAAATATCGCCGCAGGCGCAATCCTCGGTGCCGGCACCGGGGCGCTCGCGGGCCATCTCATCGGGCGCGCGGACGAACGCGGATATTACGAGGGACGCCAGCTTCCGTATGCGCGCTCGGTGGGTCGCGGTGTTGTCGAGAGCCCGTACGGCCGGCACAATCTGATCAATGTCGCGGGCATCCCGCACGGCGCAGTGGTCGAGGATCCGACGACGGGCCGCTACTTCATCCGTCCGTAATCCGGAGCGACGATTCGTTCGGGCAGCTCTTCCGCCCCAGACGGGGCGCGAACGCAAAGCCCAAGACGGGCGACGAACGAGCGCGGGGGTGGGTTTTTCGCGTCCACGAGGGAAAGCTCAGAGCCGGATTGGCCATGCCTTTTTTGCTCGATGCGAACATCGGGTGGTTCTGATTTGAAACGCGGGGAAGAAACCACAGAGGAACACTGAGGCATTCACAGAGGCGCACAAAGCCTCCGTGGTTCCTCCGTGCATCCTCTGTGAACCTCCGTGGTTCAAAATGGGGCACTGCCCTTGGGGCGCGCGGTTGACGCGCAGTGGCGGGTGCCGTAGCGTGCGCGCCCTTTTTATGAAAACCAAAGGCTTCACGCTCTACGACACGACGCTCCGCGATGGCACGCAGGGCACGGGGATTTCGTTCTCGGTCGTGGATAAGATTCGCGTGGCCGAAAAGCTGGATGCGTTCGGCATTGACTACATCGAGGGAGGCTGGCCGGGGAGCAACCCGAAGGACATCGAGTTTTTCCGCGAGGCGAAAAAGCGGCGGTGGAAGCACGCGAAGATCACGGCCTTTGGCATGACGCGCGCGAAGAACACACGGGTCGCGAAGGACGCGCAGGTGAAAACTTTGCTCGATGCGGAGACGCCGGCGGTGACGATCTTTGGCAAGAGCTGGGCGCTGCACGTCGAGCATGTGCTGCGCGTTTCCGCGGAGGAAAACCGGCGCATGATCCGCGACACGGTGGCCTTTTTGAAAAAGCGCGACCGGGAGGTGATCTACGACGCGGAGCATTTCTTCGACGGCGCAAAGGACGACTGGGAGCACGCGCTGCTCACGCTGGAGGCGGCGGTGGATGGCGGAGCGGATCTCATCGTGCTGTGCGACACGAATGGCGGTTCGCTGCCGGACGAGGTCGCAGACATGACGGCGCGCGTGATCGCGCGACTCGGCAAGCCCGTGGGCATCCACACGCACAATGATTCCGGCGTGGGCGTGGCGAATGCGCTCGCGGCGGTCCGCGCGGGCGCGTGCCAGGTGCAGGGCACGATCAACGGCTACGGCGAGCGCGTGGGAAATTGCGATCTCGTGAGCGTCATCCCGACGCTGCAACTCAAGATGGGCTTCGCGACGCTCGTACCGAGCCTGGAGAATCTGCGCGACCTCTCGCACTTCGTCGCGGAACTCGCGAACGTGGTGCCGAACATCCGCGCGCCCTATGTTGGCGGCGCGGCCTTCACGCACAAGGGCGGCACGCATGTGAACGCGGTGCAGAAACTCACGCGCACCTATGAGCATGTGGATCCGGCGCTGGTCGGCAGCCACCGCACGATCGTGGTGAGCGAACTCAGCGGGCAGAGCAACGTGCTGATGCGCGCCGAAGCGCTGGGCTTCACTTTTGAAAAGGGAGCGCCGGAGGTGAAGGAAATCCTCGCGAGCGTGAAGCGGCTGGAAAACGAGGGCTACGAATTCGAGGCGGCCGAGGGCAGCTTCGAACTGCTCATCCGCAAACATCTCGGGGGGCACCGGCCGCTCTTTGAGTTGCGCGAATACCACGTCTCGTTCCGCCGCACCGCTGACGGTCTGTGGGACAAATGTGAGGCGACGGTGAAGTTGAAGGTGAAGGGCGAGGAGGCCTACGTGGTCGCCGAGGGCGACGGCCCGGTGAACGCGCTCGACGCCGCACTGCGCAAGGCGCTCGCGCCTTTCTACCCGAAGATCGCCGCGATCCAGCTCGAGGACTACAAGGTGCGGATCATCAATGGCCAGCAGGGCACCGGTGCGCGCACCCGAGTGCTCATCACGAGCACGGACGGCAGCGACACCTGGGGCACCGTGGGCGCGAGCGACAACGTGATCGAGGCAAGCTGGCTCGCGCTGGTGGACAGCTTCGAATACAAGCTCGGGAAGCGATAAAGGCGCGGCAGGTGCAGGGTTTCATGGCGGGAGCACCTGCCGTGACTGAGCCGGTCGAACGTCCGCCCGCGCTTCGGTAACTGAACGCCAGGGCTGCGGTTCGCTGCAGCGCATGGTTAGGCGTTCGTTCGGACTTGCGCGAGCGTTGGCGCGTGGCTGCGGAACGGCGCTCGAAAGTCACAGCCGCGCTTTCGACTGCGGCGAGTGGCAGGCCGTGCTGAACTGCCAGCGGCAGCGCCTCGAAGTGTGGCCGGGGAGCGGGAAGGAAACTGTCCGCTCTGCGAATAGACGCACGAGCTGACGACGTGAAGCGTTGCTGTGCCGACGACCGCGAAAGCGAAGCGCAAACTGGAATAACGCTACCCATCGCCGCAAGGGTGGCTGCGTGAGCGAAGCCGAGCAACGTCGAACTCTCGAAACTCGCCCGCCATGCCGCGAG